>NZ_JBICZB010000017.1:0-121637 GCF_043201815.1 Kitasatospora sp. NPDC048296 | reverse complement strand
GGTAGGCCGGACGCGTCCTTGGCACGATGAACTCCTCCTTGCGGGACCCAGTGTCCCAAAGCGGAAGGTTGTCCATCAAACCGGGGCAACTTCAGAAGTCCTGGGGGCTGCCGGTGAAGGGGAGGCTGCGGAGCTCGGGCGAGGCCAGGAGGCCGGCGAGGGCCACGATGTCGGGGTAGGCGCTGGCGATGAGGCGGGGGTCCTCGCGGTAGGTGCTGGCGCCTGGCGGGATGAAGTGCCGCAGCCTGCGGTCACGCTGCTTTCGGAACCTGCGGCTGTCCTCCCACCATCGCCAGCACCAGCCGTCGGCTTGCCGCATGGCGACCACGGCGGTCTGCCAGCCGTGTTTGCGGTCCAGGCGGTGATGGTCTCGCTGGGCCTGGATGATCTCCGGCAGTGGCCGGACGTCGAACTGGTCGTGGTAGGTGTCCGTCCAGCGGCCGTGGCGGAGACAGAGCCGGGTGCTGGTGCGGACCCAGTGCCGGGCTCGGGTGAAGACCGCCTTGGCGGCCAGGCAGAGCGTGCAGGCGGCCTGGACCCGCCAGCCATGGTCCAGTAAGTGGAAGACCGGGGGAAGGCCCTGGGCCAGGGCCAAAGTCCGCAGGTCAGGCAGGGCTTTCAGGAGTCGGTCGCGGGGGTGGCCGGACAGGTCGCTGATGGCGTCGACCAGTGCCAGCGGGTCGGGGTGGAGCCGGTGGCGGTTGTCGACGTGCTCGTGGAGTTCGAGGTGGGAGATCCGGTTCGCCGCGGCGAGCCGGTAGACGTAGGAGTCCCAGGTCTCGTGGTGGAGAGGGGGCAGGGTGCGCGGGAGCTTGCGTAGCCGCGGCGGCGGCAGGCGCCGGTTCAAGCAGCTTCTCCGGCGTCGTCCTCATCGGTGGCTGTGCTGGGGCTGTCGGACTGGGTGTTGTGGTCGACCGGGATGGACTCCAACAGACGTCGGGTGATGCGCTCGCTGTCGTCGGCGATCGCGCTGATGGCGGCCGCGCGGATGAGGTGGGACAGGCTGCTGATGCTGCCGCCGGTGCGGGCGTGGAGGTACTTCGCCAGGCGGACCAGGCTGCCGGGCTCGTGGTGGTGCAGCCGCAGCGCGTCCTCCATCAGCGCGATCATCGAGCGCCATTCGGCCTGGTAGGGGAAGTTCCCGGTGTACTTCATCACGCACCTGGCCGCGATCTGCTTGCCGCGGACACCTGTGAACAGGCCCTCGCGCTCGACGTTGATGCCGGCGTAGACGAAGGTGGCGGGGATGTGCTCAGCGAAGTACTTCAGATGGTCCGACAGGTCCTTCCCGGTCGAGGTGGCCATGTTGATGTTGTGGATCTCGTCCACCAGCACCAGGTCGCAGTGGGCGTCGGTGAGGATCTCGCAGACGGCGTCCGCGATGTCCATCTCGTTGTGCCGGGCCTTCATCGGCAGGCCCAGGAAGTGCGCGAAGCGGGTGGCGAGTTTGCGCGGGGACCCGTTCGGCGGCGCGGAGACGTAGACGACCGGGATACGGTCGTGTCCCGGGAAGCGCTGGCGCACTCGCAGTTCGTGGGCCCGTCCCAGCTGCTTGATGGCGGTCGACTTGCCCGTTGCCCAAGGCCCGGAGACGATCAGCCCTCGGCGAGCGCTGATCTCCCTGCGGTTCACCAGGGTCAGGAGCCGGCCCTGATGGAGGACGTCCCGGACGGTCGGGGTCTCCACGATGACCAACTCGGAGTGGTAGTTGACCCGGGCTTCGTCGTACTCGTCCCGGGGACGCGGGTCCAGGCCCTTCCACTCGTCCTCAAGCAGCAGGTCGAAGGCGATCGGGTCCTCGTCGACGAAGCGCCGCCAGCCTTCCAGCGTGGTCGTGGGCATCCGCCGGTCCTCAGGCTGCCCGAACTCCCGGGTGGTCACCACCATTTCTTGGCCTCCTTGCGTGCGTCGAAGACTTTCAGCGGGACGACGTCGGCGAGCGGCTCGTCGGCCTCGGCCTCCTCGTCGTGCCTAGCCGGGGCGGCCAGCGCGGGCGGCGGGGCCAGCGGCTGTTCGGGCCGTGGCCATGCGGGCTCGCCGGTGGCCTGGGTGCGGGCGGCAACCTTGCGGTCCCGGCGGTTCTTGCGGTCACGTGCGGGCTTGGACGGCGCCGGGGCGCTCTCGGAGCCAGCGACCACCCGCTCCATCAAGCCGTCAACGGCCTTGGCGATAGCACCCTCAGCGACGTGTTCGCCTTGTTCACGCAGGTTGCGGGCCTCGTGATCCCAGGCCAGTTCACCGAACGGAGTCGGCGCGCTGGACAGCAGCCGCCAGGGAACGGTGATCCACTTCCCGCCGTCGCGGTTGTTTCGGAGCCAGACGAGCCGGATGTCGTAGGGGTCGTGGCGGACTTCCCAGAGGTTCTTCCGCTCGGTGATCCCGGACTTCTCCCGCCGGATCCCGTCCAGTTCATCGCAGTTGTAGATCCGGTGTTTGATCTTGATGCCGTAGGAGTTGACGGCCTGCCAGCGGGCGGGCAGCAGTTCCAGGTAGTCCTCGGCCGTCAGCGGTAGCGGAAGGTAGCCGGCCGTCTCGATCAGCGCGGCGTACTTCTCGTTCGGGGAGAAGGTCCGCCGGGGTGCGAGCGGGTCCCGCAGGGCGTCATGGGGCCTGTTCTGCCACGTCGCGCTGATCCACTGTTCCAGCAGTTCCTGGAGCTGGTGCAGCGAGAACAGCGGCTCCTCCTCGACCTTGCGTCCGCGGTACTCGGTGGAGCGTCCGGTGTAGCCGGGCAGGAACTGGGCGAACAGCGAGGCCGCTGATCCAAGTGTCCGTTCGATGTGTGGCTTGTGGGTCGGGGTGCGGGGCGGCGCGTGGATCACCTCGATGCCCAGCGCGTTGCAGGCGGTGTGGAAGTTCTTCGACAAGAACGCCTTCCCGCCGTCGATGACGACGGTCTCCGGGATGATCGGCGGGACCGCTGCGGCGTGCCGCAGCCGTTCGTCCACCGAGAGCAGCCGCTCGTAGGGCAGCACCGAGTGCTCCATCCGCAGAGCCTCCGGCCAGCCCGGCCGCATCGGTGCCGGGGTCACCGAACGGGCCAGCAGCAGTGCCGCGTCCACGGACTTCGTGGTCGGCCGCAGCACTGCCGCGGTGATCGACCTGGTGGCGACGTCGACCATGCCGACCAGCTCGCACCGGTCCACGACCCCGTTGTCGAGTCTGACCAGCACGTCGAAGGGCGTGGAGTCGATCTCCATCAGCTCGCCCGGGCGGCAGACGGTCACCTGGTCGAAGACTCCGTCTGGCTGGTTGGCCAGCGAGCGGCGGGTGCGGGCCGAGCCGGTGGTGTGCCGACCAGCCTCCAGCCGCTCGAACAGGCGGTAGAAGGTCGCCCGTGACGGCATCATCACCAGCGGGCCTTCCAGCTCCCGGGCCTCCTGGCCGACGCGGGTGAAGTAGTAGCTGACGGTGCGGGTCGAGCCGTCTCGGGCTTGGCCCATCAGGGTCCGCAGGATCTCCACCACCCGCGCATCCACCTGGCCCTGGACGGGGCGTCGCGGGGCCTGGCGGCCGTCCGCCATGCCCAGCACCCCGCGGCTCTGGTAGCGGCGCCGCCGCGAGCGGATCGTGTGCCAGCTGACCGGTCGGCCCGTCTCCGCGGTCAACTCGGCCGCCTTGGCCTCTTCGCGCTGGGTCAGTGTTCGCACTGCCGGGTCGTACTCGGGCCTCGGCATCGCCCCCGCCGGAGCATCCGGTGCCAGACCGGTGAGCACCTCGCTCATGTGCCGGTGCCACCACAGGGCCCGCTCGGCCTCGGCGGGGGCCAGTCCGTCCAGCATCCCCGGTGGCAGCCGCCGGGCCGACGCCGATCCGATCACCTCGAAGCCCGGCGACACCATCAGCGTCGGCAGGTGCATCGCGCTGCCCTGACCGTGCTCGTCGGCCAAGCGCACCAGGACACCCGACAGCCCGACCACGGTATGGACCCGGTTCTCGAAGCGGACCCGATCACCCGGCCGGACCACCAGCGGACGCCTCACCGCACAGTCACCGCCTGCCGGACCACACTGTGCGGCCCGAGCACCCCCGCGGCCAGGTCCACCTCCAGCACGCGGCGCCAGAGCAGGTGATAGAGCACCGGCAGCACCGCCAGCCGGTCCCCGACACGCTCAGCCCCGGCCAGCAGCGGCATCGGCTCGGCGAAGACCTCCTCCAACTTCCCTTCCACTGAATCCTGTTGATTACGCGGGTGCCGGTAGCCGGCAAGCCACTTCACGTTCGCCAGCAGCACCGGATCGATCAGCCCCACCCGGCGAAACGACCAGCCGGCCAACTCACACGCCCGCGCCGTGGCCGCGAACGCCTCCGCATCGTCCGACCCGATCTGCCCGTCCGGGCGAACATCGACAACCAGACCGCCCCCGTCGCCCAGTCGCGCGAAGAAGTCCGGCACGTGCCCGCGTCCGCCTCGCCGACCCGGCCAGAACAGCCGGAATGGCTGCCCCACCAGGCCCCTCACCTGGGGATCGAAGTCCAGCAGCATCGCGTGGTGCCGCTCCAGATGCGACTCGCACGACACCGTCCCGCCGGTCGTCGCTACCCAGTAGTCTCGGGTCACCGACCTCTGCCCCGGGTACGACCTGACCGTACGCACCGGCGGCAGCCGCTCGAACTGCAACGTCCAGCAGGCCGCCAACGCCTCGCGCCGGCGTGCGAGTTCCTCATCCGCGTACGCGACTTCGAACGCGGCATGTCCCAGTCCCTCGACACCCACCGACCCTCCCGAAGCGCCAGCTCGTAGTGGTCTGAGCAAGCCACAACGGCGGCGCCGCCACCAAGCAAAGCGACAGCAAACCGCCCCAGAGAGGGAATCTCTTGAGACGAACCATGATCAGGGACAACACCGGGTGAGACACGACGAGCCGGTGACCAGGCTCTGCAGTCGCTCTCCTGGCGATCTTCGGTGTCAGTAGGCTCTCGTCAAGGCCGGGACCTGACACCGCAGGTCTGCAGCGACACGGAAGGACGCAATGCGGGTCGAATATGACGCCTCGGCAAATATGGCGTACATCTACCTCCTCGACAAGATCAACCCAGGCGAAGCCGTCCAGCAGGTGATTGCAGGTGAGGACACTACGGCGATTCTCGACTACGACTCGCAGGGACGGCTTCTTGGTATCGAGCTGTTCAACGCCAGGCGCCGGTTGCACCCCGACCTGCTTGCCACTGCGGAGAGGATCGACCGTGAACCACGTCCACCGGCAAAGTCGGTTGAGACACCAGACGCCTGACGCCCTTGTACCGGCAACATCTCTTGAGACCAGCTGCAAATCCACCAAGATCAGATGAGACAACGGCAGGACTGCGTGAGACGGGACACGTATTCAGTGAATGGCTACACGCGTCAACTTGGGCGCTCACCAGGTCTTTCACCTGCCCGGATGCCCACTCTTAATAATTCCTTACCGTTCGCCGTTGACCCGCGTTCATCAGCTCTGCTTTCCTTCATGCCCAACAGGCGGCCGTCCACCGACGGGCAGTCAATTCCGGCTGTCGGAACACATGCCGGATTTTGGCTGTCGGTGGAATTCGCCGTCAGTTCCCTTCCCCACAAAGGGATCGTTCCGCGGCCCCCCAGCCGTTCGGGCGATCGGTTACGAGAGAGGCACCCTCACCCCATGGGTCACTCCCGCAGTACGCGGCGCGCGAAGTACGCGGCGCTCACCGGAATCGCGTCACTCGCGCTCGCCGCCGCAGGTCTCGTCGGTGCGGCCGGACCGGCCGCCGCGCAGGACATCTCCAGCTCCTCGGGCAGCACCGCCAACGAGTTCAACCCCTGGAACCCGCAGAACGGGCACCAGTACCGCCACGGCGCGGTGCCGGGCATGAAGCAGCACGAGAACTACAAGAAGTGGCTCGCCGCGCAGAACCAGGCCGCGGCCACCGGCCAGCAGACGCTGTCCTACGGCGGTGGCGTCGACGGCATCGGTGTGCAGAGCGGTCACTCCAAGGTCTACCTGGTCTTCTACGGCAACCAGTGGGGCACCCAGAGCACCGACGCCAACGGGAACGCGAAGTTCTCGGGCGACTCGGCGGGCGCCGCCGGTGCCACCCAGCAGATGTTCAAGGGCATCGGCACCAACGGCGAGACCTGGTCGGCCGACCTGACCCAGTGGTGCGACGGCCCCAACGTCGCCTCCGGCGCGGTCAGCTGCCCGTCGAACGCCAACTTCGTCCCGTACCAGAGCGGTGGCGTCCTGTCCGGCGTCTGGTACGACAACGCGGCCGCCTCGCCCGCCCAGGCCACCGGCAACCAGCTCGCCCAGGAGGCCATCAACGCCGCCGGCCACTTCGGCAACACCACGGCCGCCTCCAACCGCGACGCGTACTACATCGTCCTGTCGCCGCACGGCACCAACCCGGACGACTACCAGAACCCCACCACCGGGTACTGCGCCTGGCACGACTGGAACGGTGACACCACCCTCACGGGCGGCGCGGCCAGCTCGCCCTACGGCGACATCGCCTTCTCCAACCAGCCGTACAACATCGACCAGGGCAGCAACTGCGGCGTCGGCTTCGTCAACTCGCCCGGCACGCTGGACGGTTGGACGATGACCCTCGGCCACGAGTGGCACGAGATGATGTCCGACCAGAACCCGGCCGGCGGCTGGACCAACCACGTGACCGGCAGCTCGTACAACGGCCAGGAGAACTCCGACGAGTGCGCCTGGATCAAGCCCGGCAGCACCGGCGGTGCCGCGAACGTCTCGTTCGGCTCCTACGGCAGCTTCGCCGAGCAGGCCAGCTGGTCGAACGACACCAACTCCTGCGCGATCTCGCACGCCATCCTGACCCACGGCAACACGGTCACCGTCACCAACCCGGGCAACCGGACCGGCACGGTCGGCACCGCCGCCAGCCTGCAGGTCAACGCGAGCGACTCGGCCTCCGGTCAGACCCTGACCTACTCGGCCACCGGCCTGCCCGCCGGCCTGTCGATCAACGCCTCGACCGGCCTGATCTCCGGCACGCCGACCGCCGCCGGCACCTCCAGCGTCACGGTCACCGCGACCGACACCACCGGCGCCGCGGGCAACACCACCTTCACCTGGACCGAGTCCTCCACCTCGGGCGGCGGCAGCGCCGTCACCAACGGTGACTTCGAGACCGGCAACCTGAACGGCTGGACCGCCGCCGGCTCCACCTCCGCCATCACCGCCGCCGCCCACAGCGGCAGCTACGGCGCGATGGTCGGCTCCACCAACCCGACCGGTGACTCCTCGATCGCCCAGACCTTCACCGCGCCGACCGGCTCCAGCAAGGTGTCCTTCTGGTACAGCAACACCTGCCCGGACACCGTGTCCTACGACTGGGCCACCGCCACGCTGAAGGACAACACCACCGGCACGACCACCACGGTCCTCGCCAAGACCTGCGCCGCCACCGCGACCTGGACCAACCAGAGCGCGGCCGTCACCCCCGGTCACTCGTACACGCTCACCCTGAGCAACCACGACGACAACTACCCGGGTGACCCGACCTACACCTACTACGACGACGTGACCGTCTCCTGACGATCGACGCGCCGAACGCGCCGGGGTGGGCCTTGGGCCCGCCCCGGTGCGGTTTTTTGGTCTTCGAGTTTTTGGTTGTCGAGGGATCCGATCCGGCCTCCGGTGCGTCGAATCGGCACCGCTCGCACATCGGCACAAGGGAACCACTGTGAACCTGAGAAGACCCACCGTCATCGCTCTGACCTGCGCCGCCCTGCTCGCCCTGGCCGGCTGCGGCTCGGCCGGCACCTCGACGGCCTCGTCCGCTCCGGCGTCGACGACCGCTCCGGCGTCCACGGCCGCGAGCGCGGGGGCCGCCGTCACCGCCGACGAGCACGCCAACCACACCACTCTGAAGGTCGCCGTCGGCACGACGATCTCCGTCGACCTGCACAGCACCTACTGGTCCGCGGCCACCAGTTCCGCCCCTGACATCGTCGCCCCGGCGGGTTCCCCCGCCACCTCCCCGTCCCCCTCCTGTCGCCCGGGCGGCGGCTGCGGCACCGTCTCCGCCTCCTTCACCGCCCGCACGCCCGGCACGGCCCACCTCGTCGCCTCCCGCACCATCTGCGGCGAGGCCCTCAACTGCGGGCCGGATCAGCGCACGTACGACGTCACGATCGAGGTCACCGGCTGACGTGTGGTCCGGGTGCTCCGGACAGCCTTCCTGATCCACCGTCACGTCCCCGGCCTCGCACCCGAGGCCGGGGACGTCGTGGTGTGCCCGCCTTGATGAGACCCTGACATCACATCAGGTTACTTTAGGGTAATTTAATGGTGTCATCCGGGTGAACATCCCCGGCCTCTCATGAAGGACTTGTACGTGCTCGATCACCAGCCCCGCCGTTCCGGCCGCCGTCTCGCCGGTTCCGCGCTGGCCCTCGTCGCCGCCGTCTGCGCGCTGCCCGCCGCCCCCGCGTTCGCCGACCCGGCTCCAGCACCGGCCCCGGCCCCCGTTGGGCAGACCGACGCCACCCCGCACCTGGACGCGGTGGAACAGACCCTGCGTCAGGTGTCCCCCGGCCTGGAGGGGACGGTGTGGCAGCGCACGTCGGGCAACCGGCTCGACGCGCCCTCCGGCGATCCGGGCGGCTGGCTGCTGCAGACCCCCGGCTGCTGGGGCGACCCCTCCTGCACCGACCGGCCCGGCACCCGCCGACTGCTCGACAAGATGCGCGAGAACATCTCGCGCGCCACCCGGACCGTCGACATCTCGACCCTCGCGCCCTTCCCGGACGGCGCCTTCCAGGACGCCATCGTGGCCGGCCTCAAGGCCTCCGTCGCCGCCGGAAACCGGCCACACGTGCGGATCCTCGCCGGCGCAGCGCCGCTCATCAACATCACCGCGCTCCCGTCGAAGTACCGGGACGACCTGACGGCCAAGCTCGGTGAAGCCGCCGGCAGCGTCACCGTCGAGGTCGCCTCGATGACCACCGCCAAGACCGCGTTCTCCTGGAACCACTCCAAGCTGCTGGTCGTCGACGGGCAGAGCGTCATAGCCGGCGGGATCAACAACTGGAAGGCCGACTACCTCGACACCGCCCACCCGGTCACCGACGTCGACCTCGCGCTGACCGGTCCGGCCGCCGCCTCCGCCGGCGCCTACCTGGACACCCTGTGGGACTGGACCTGCCGCAACACCGGGACGTTCTCGGCCGCCTGGTTCGCCTCCACCAACGGCGCCGCCTGCACCCCCGACCTGGAGCAGCGCCTCAACCCGCCGACCGACCAGGTGCCCGCCACCGGCGACCTGCCGGTGATCGCCGTCGGTGGCCTGGGCGTCGGGATCAGTGGTGCCGACCCGGCCTCCGCCTACCGTCCGGACCCGGTCCCGAGCGCCGCCGACACCAAGTGCGGGCCGATCGGCCTGCACGACAACACCAACGGCGACCGCGACTACTCGACGGTCAACCCGGAGGAGAGCGCCCTGCGCGCGCTGATCGCGAGCGCGAACAGCCGCATCGACATCTCCCAGCAGGACGTGACCGGCACCTGCCCGCCAATGCCCCGCTACGACGTGCGGCTCTTCGACCTGCTCGCGGCCAAGCTCGCCGACGGCGTGAAGGTCCGCATCGTGGTCAGCGACCCCGGCAACCGGGGCGCGGTCGGCAGCGGCGGCTACTCGCAGATCAAGTCCCTCGACGAGATCAGCGACACCCTCGCCGCCCGTCTCACCGCCCGCCTCGGCGACCCGGCCCAGGCCAGGACGGCGATGTGCCGGAACCTCCAGCTCGCCCCGTTCCGCGCCGCCCCCACCTCGACCTGGGCCGACGGTCACCCCTACGCGCTGCACCACAAGCTGGTCTCGGTCGACGGGTCCGCCTTCTTTATCGGCTCCAAGAACCTCTACCCGGCCTGGCTGCAGGACTTCGGCTACCTCGTCGAGAACCGCGCCGCCGCAACGCAGCTCAACGACCAGCTGCTCGCCCCGCAGTGGCAGTACTCGCAGGCCGCCGCGACGTACGACTACACGCGCGGTCTCTGCCAGGGCTGACGTCCGTGACGGCCAGGGGCCCGGGCCCCTGGCCGTTCTCGTGCACCGGCGGGCCGCCGCACCGGGAGGGTGTCCGGCGGGGCACCCGGGTCTGCCCTTCGGTCCCTGGCGTGGCGGCCGGGGAGCGCGTATGCAGGAAGGGCTGCAGTCCCAGAACGGGAAGAGGCCCCTCATGCACGCTCCCTCGCACGCCCGAGACAACGTCAGGACCCAAGCCGCCGGACGCGCCGGTACGCCGGCCCGTTCCGTCCGCGGCGGCGGCCGGGCGCCGCAGCCGGGCCTGATGGCGCTGCAGGCCACCGCCGGGAACCGGGCCGTCGTCCAGATGCTCCGTCAGGCGGGGGCGGGAGGACCGGGCGGGCGGGTCGGCGGGGCGGTGCAGCGTTCCGCCGTCCACGACGTGCTGCGCACGCCCGGCCGTCCGCTGGACCCCACCGTCCGCTCCGAGATGGAGGGCCGGATGGGCGCGGACTTCTCCGCCGTCCGCATCCACGACGACAGTGCCGCCCGCGCCTCCGCCGCCGAGGTCGGCGCCCGCGCCTACACCTCCGGTGACCACGTCGTCATCGGGGAGGGCGGCGGGGACCGGCACACCCTGGCCCACGAGCTCACCCACGTCCTCCAGCAGCGCCAGGGCCCCGTCGCGGGCACCGACAACGGCTCCGGGCTCAGGGTCTCCGACCCCTCCGACCGGTTCGAACGCGAGGCCGAGGCCAACGCCGTCCGGGTGATGCGCCGGGCGGTGACCGCCGGCGGGCCCGCCACGGCTGGCCCGGCCACCGGGGAACGCGCCGAGGAACAGCAGGACGAGCACGGCCACGGACCGGGCGCGAATCCGCGGGCCGGGGAAGCGGTGCTGCAGCGGGCGGGTGCCTTCCAGCCGTTCACCGGCATGGTGTTGAGCAACGCGGCACTCGGCGGCCTCACGACCGACGTCCTGCAGGGGGCCGGCTACGTCTACGCCAGCGGCGGCACCCTCGGCAACTCGCTGTACCTGGAGAAGATGCTCAGCGACACCGGTGGCGGCTCGGCACCGGGCGAGCCCGCGGACATCACCACCATGAAGACGGCCGACAAGAATCTGGTACGCGCCAGGGGCCAGGACAACGTGGCCACCGCGATGCACGCGATCAACGCCGACTTCGTCGACGGCGCCAACTACACCGCCTGGAACATCTTCATGGGCTCCGCCCTGTCCAACACCCAGGAGCACTTCCACAAGGTCGAAAGTCCGATTCGCGCCTCGATGAAGCGTGGCACCCACGGGCTCGCCGCATCCTACGAGCAGTGGATCGCCGCCAACCCGCCGATCGACCTCGGCGACGGCAAGATCGGCTGGGCCGCCCCGGGGCAGGCCGTCCGGGGCGCGGAGACGAGCGCGACCGCCCTGGAGCCGTACGAGGAGAAGCACCCGAACCTCACCCACGTCCTGGACCGGGAGGCGCCGAAGAGCGACCCCAAGAAGACCTGGCCCAAGATGATCTACTACCGGGTCACCCCGAACTACACGTACAGCAGCAATCCCGCACAATGGCCCCAGTTCCTGAAGGAGAACCTCCAGGAGGCGCAGAAGCTGGTGGACGAGGAGAAGGCCAAGCCGGTGGACGAGCAGGACCAGCAGGGACTGGCCAACGAGCTCACGGCCATGAACATCCTGCGGCAGCGGGCGCACCAGCTGTTCCCGGAGACGTTCACCTGCGCGGCGGACTACTACCTCGCCTCCTACAACCCGCAGAGCCCCTGGTACCACAGCAACGATGCGGACACCTACGACGCGGAGGTCTGAGGCACCGATGCCCCGCGACGAGCACGGCGACAAGCCCGACAAGCCCGACAAGCCCGACCAAGAGCGCGACGAGTGCGGCGAGGAGCACGGCATGGCACCCGGCCTGATGCACGGTGACGGGCACGACAGCCCTGACCGGGCGGCACGCCCCGGGGTCTTCCTCGCCCACGCGCCCGCGGACGCCGAGCGGGCCGCGGCCCTGGACGCCCGGCTGCGCGCCGCGGGCGTGCGGACCGCCGTGGACGAGTCCCGCGACCTCTCCGACGGTCTGCCGGCCGAACCGGTGCTGCAGGAGCTGGGGGCCTGCGACCTGTTCCTGCTCCTGTGGTCCCGGGACGCGGCCGACGACCCCCACGTCCGGGAGCAGCGCCAGTACGCGGACTCGTTCGACAAGCCGTGTCTGGTCTGGCCGCTCGACGGGACGGCCCTTCCACCGGGGGAGCGTCCGGTGGAAGGGCTGCCACCCGGCAGCGACGTCCCTGAGGTGGACGCCGCGGTCCACCGGCTGCTGGGCACCAGGCCCACCGACGCGGGGGCCGGTGACGGCCCCGGGTGGGACCGGGCGGGCGGCGCGGCGGTGGAGCCCGGCCGCTGGGCGATCGAGAGCGACACCCAGTACGGGGAGTCCCTGGAGCTGGATCTCGCCGCCTCGGCGGACGCTGCGGTGCCGGACGACTCCGTCGAAGGCGGCCACCTGACGGGCACCCACCTGCGGGCGGGCCTGCGGGGCAAGGTCACCGGCCGCTGGTGGTTCGCCCGTACGGAGGGACGGCTCGACCTGGAGCTGGCGACCGCCTTCGGTCTGCGCCCGGTGCGCGAGCTGCGGCACCTCCAGCTCCTGGGCGGCGACGACCGCTCCCTCACCGCCGAGGACCTGCACGGCATCGCCGACCCGCGGCACTACCGGCTCACCCGGGAGCGGCCCAGCTGAGGCCCGCGGGCACCGGTCGGCCGCCGGGCCCGCCCCACCCGACTGAGCCGGTCTTCGGGTGATCCCACCAGCGCCCGGCGTCCGGCCTCACCCGGATGCCGGGCGCGCACGGGCCGCCCGCACTCCAGTCACAACGTTCACGAATTGATGACTCCGGGTACTCGAATGGGTGCTAAAAGTAGTCGAGTGGGGGGTGGTGCAGGGAGCGACGATGCCGGAACACAAGTGGTTCGGCGTGCGGGCCGAGGTGGACGGTTCGGCCGGCCGACGCGTGCCGCGGCAGGGACAGTCCGGTGAGGCACAGGAGGCCGACCCCGCCCCTGGCGCGCGGAGCGAGAGCACCGACACCGACGCGGCGGCCCCCTGGCCCGACCAGATGCTGCCGTTGCTGCGCACCCCGACCACCGCCCGCCCGCTGGCCGGCGACGGCGCCGCGGCCGGCACCGACACGGACGAGCCGGGGCCCGCCGAGGTGGCCGCCGTCCTGGACCTGGCGCTGCTGGTGGGTGAGCTGATGCTGGCCTGCGGCGAGGCCGCGGAGGACGTCGAGGCCGCCATGCTCGCCGTCGCGCGGACCTACCGGGCCCAGCCCTGCGATCCCCAGGTCACCTTCACCCGGGTGGCGATCTCCTACCAGCAGGGCTCCGGAGAGCCGCCGGTGACGGCCGAGCGGTCCGTGCACCACCCCGCCGGGGACTACGCGCGGCTGGCGGCGCTCTTCCGGCTGGTCACCGAGATCACCGTCGGCGGCCTCGGCGTGAACGACGCCCACCAGCGGCTGCGGGCCGTGCGCCGGCACTGCCGCGGCTACCCCTCCTGGGCCCTGGTCCTCTCCTCCGGCCTGCTGGCCGGCAGCGCGACGCTGCTGCTCGGCGGCCGGTCCGACGCCAGGGCCTGGCTGGTGTTCGTCAGCGCCGTCGTCACGGCCATGGTGGGCGACCGGCTCTCGGCCCTGGTCGGACGCCACGACCTGCCGAACTTCTACCGGATCGCGACGGCCGCGACCCCGGCCGCGGTGGTCGGCATCCTGATGTCCTTCAACCAGCTGCACCTGCGCGGGTCGGTGGTGATCACCGGGGGGCTGTACGCGCTCCTGCCAGGATGGCCCATGGTGGCGGCGGTGCAGGACGGTCTCGCGGGCTTCTACCTCACCGCCGCCGCGCGCCTGTTGGAGGTGCTGTACCTGATGGCGGGCGTGGTCGTCGGGGTGATGACCGTGCTCTACATCGGCGTCAACAACGGCGGCGACCTGGCCGCCCAGGGCGTACCGGCGGCGGCGTCGAACCCGCCGCTCCAACTGGCTGCGGCGATCCTGCTCACCCTGACCTTCGCGGTGCTGCTCAACACCGAGCCGGGCACGCTGCCGGGTGCGATGGTCAACAGCGGGGCGGGCTGGACGACGTACAACGTGCTGGTCGACGCCGGCGGGGAGCCCATCGTGGCCACCGGCCTCGCCGCGGTGCTGGTGGGCCTGTCCGGCCAGCTCATGGCCCGGTACCGGGGCAGTTCCGCGCTGCCGTTCGTCACCGCCGCCCTGGGGCCGCTGCTGCCCGGGTCACTGCTGTACTTCGGGCTGGTCGCCTTGGTCCGGGGCGAACCCGAGACGGGGCTCAGCGGCCTCGGGCGCGCCACGGCCACGGCGATGGCCCTCGCCATCGGCGTGAACCTGGGCCGCGAGGTGGCCCGGCTGTTCCTGCCGGCGCCGGGTGTGGCCCCGGCCGCCCGTCGGCGCAGGGGCCGCCACCGCCGCTGAGGAGCGGTCGACGGCCGTGAACGCGGTCCCTCCGGCCAGGTGACGTCCGGGGCCGGTCGAAGGTTTACCGAACCCGTGGAGCGGTAGACGCGGCTCATGGGACCGGCCGGAGACGTGACGGCTCCACCGCCCCGGGGCGGCGTCGGCGCCGAGCGCGCCGCAGCCAGCCTCTCCCGCAAACGTCCCCGTCACCATCAGGGAGGAGACATCGTGATCGCGCTCGGCGTCATCCTGCTCATCGTCGGCTTCGTCATCGGGATTCCGTTCCTGTGGACCATCGGCGTCATCCTGCTCCTCATCGGCCTCGTTCTGTGGGTCGCCGGGGCCGCCGGACACGCTGTCGGTGGACGTCGCCACTACTACTGACCCGCCTTCCGACCTGCCCGAGCGGCTGCCCGCGCCCGCATCTCGTCCCGCCGGCGCGGGCAGCCGTACGCGCCCGCCCGGGACCGTCGCCGGACGGGTGCGGCCGGAGGCGACTGTCTGCTGTTCCACCTGTGTTCAACCACGCGCTCTGGTCTACGGCCTGTCAACGCCCTACCTTCCCTGGGGGACTGTGAGATGGGGCTATGGACGACACACAACTTGCCGTACGAGCGCGTGGATTGACGAAGTGCTTCGGTGACGTCGTGGCGCTCGACGAGGTCGGGCTGGACCTGGCGCCGGGGCGGATCCACGGGCTGGCCGGGCCGAACGGGGCCGGGAAGACAACGCTGCTCGGGTTGCTGCTCGGGCTGGCGGTCGCCGACGGCGGCGAGTTGGAGGTGTTGGGCAGACCGGTCGGGCGGGCCCTGGCGGCGCCGCACGGCGTGGCCGGGTTCGTGGACGGGCCCGGGCTGTATCCGTCGCTGACCGCGCGCAGGAACCTGGCCGCGCTGGCGGCGCTGCGCGGGCAGGACGCGCGGGCGGGGCGGATCGACGAGGTGCTGGCCGAGGTCGGGTTGACGGACGTCGCGGACGACCGGGTGCGGGGGTTCTCGCTGGGCATGCGGCAGCGGCTCGGGCTGGCCGCGGCGCTGCTCACGGATCCGCGGCTGCTGGTGCTGGACGAGCCGTCCAACGGTCTGGACCCGGCGGGCAAGCAGCATGTCCACCGGGCGCTGCGGCGGCTCACGGGAGACGGGGTGACCGTGGTGCTGTCCAGTCACCGCATGGACGACCTCCAGGCGCTGTGCGACGAGGTCACGATCCTCGCGACCGGGCGGGTCCGCTTCTCCGGCCCGCTGGAGAAACTGGCGGCCGAGAGCCGTGAGCTGGAACACCGCCTGCTCATCTCCGATCCGCAGGCCGCGCGGCGGGTGGCCGCCGGCGCCGCGGGGGTGCGGACCGTGGAGGAGAGCGGGGCACCCGGCGGGGCACTGGTCGTGCGCGCGTCGGGGCCGGCCGTCGAGGAGTTGGTGGCCGAGCTGGTGCGCGCGGGCGTGGGGGTGCGCGAAGTCGCGCCCGTGATCCCGCCGTTGGAGGCCGCGTTCCTCGCGCTGACCGAGCGGCAGGAGGGGCTGGAATGACCACGACCGTCAACACGGCCACGGCCACGGCCCGTGCCGGCGCTGCGCCGGAGGCGGACCGGGTGCCGGTGAGCCGTGTGTACCGCTTCGAGGTGGTCAAGCTCGTCTCCCAGTGGCGGATCCGGCTGCTGATCCTGGCCTGTTGGACCCTGCCGGGCCTGTTCACCGCCGCGGTGGCCCAGCAGGGCACGCTGCCGTCCGACACGCTGTTCGGCCGCTGGATGCACGCCACCGGCTGGGCCGGCCCGTTGGTGGTGCTGGGCTTCTCCGGCTCCTGGGCGCTGCCGCTGCTGACCTCGGTGGTCGCCGGCGACGTGTTCGCCGCCGAGGACCGGCTCGGCACCTGGCGGCACCTGCTGGTGGCGGTCCGCTCGCCGCGGCGGATCTTCGCGGCGAAGGTTCTGGCGAGCGCGACCGTGCTCGTGCTGCTGGTGGCCGGCTTGGTGGCCGCGAGCACGGTCGGCGGGCTGGCGGCGGTCGGGAACCGGCCGCTGGTCGGCGTCGACGGGCACCTGCTGTCGCCGTCGGATGCGGCCGGGAGCGTGCTGCTGGCGTGGGGGTGCGCGCTGGCACCCACGCTGGCGCTGGCGGCGATCGGGCTGCTCGGCTCCGTCATCCTGGGGCGCTCGCCGATGGGGCTGCTGGTCCCCGCGCTGGCGGCGGTCGCGATGCAGCTCGCCCAGATGCTGCCGCTGCCCGTGGCGGTGCGGCTCGCGCTGCCCGGCTACGCCTTCGTCTCCTGGAACGGGCTGTTCGCGGACCCGGCGCGGCTCGACGAGCTGCTGATCGCCGTCGCGGTCAGCCTGGTGTGGGTCGTGGTGGCGACGGCGGCGGCCTATCGGCTGTTCGTGCGGCGGGACTTCACCAACGGCAGCGAGGACGGCACGGGGCGCCGCGCGCTCGCCTTCGGGGTGCTGTCGCTGGCCGGGCTGCTCGCGCTGACCTTCGGGGCGGTCGCGGCGGCCACGCCCTCGACGGGCTCGGGGATCTCGCAGGAGAAGGTGCAGCGGTCGGTCGCGACCGTGTTCGCGCACCTGTACCGGCTGCAGACCGAGCAGCTGCACCGCCCCGCCGTCACGGAGGACCAGCTGCGGGTCACGGCGGCGTGCGACCGGAGTGACGGCCAGGTCGACCCAGAGGGTCCGGGCAACGACTGGCGCTGCGTCGTCACCTGGCACCTGCCCGGGACGGCCGCGCCGGGAACGGCGGTCTACCAACTCGACGTGGCCTCGGACGGCCGGCTGATGGCCGACGGTGACGGGCCCAAGGAAGTGAACGGCTACTTCCTGGTGCACACCCCGACCGGGGACGCGCCGAACCCGCTGTGGCAGTTCGACGGTCAGGTCGCGCTGCTCTCCTCCCCGACGAACTGAACGGCCGCAGCGGCCGCGACACACCCGATGAAGTCAACGAACCCAACGAACCCAACGAAGGGCTGACGCCATGCAGGTAACGCGTCGTCGACGCGTCCAGAAGGACCACTTCGTCCTTCTCGGTCGGCGTGCGGGCCGCCGGGCCACTCTCGCCACGGCGTGCATCACGGCGGTGGCCGTGGCCACGGGCACGGCTTTCGCGACCCCCCACCAGTTCGGCACCGACCAGGTCGGCCAGGTCACCGCCGACGGCCAGGTCATCTCCAGCGACCAGTACCTGGCCCCGTACGGGGATCGGCTGGTCATCGACAACGGCAAGATCATGGCGTCCCGGGTCAGCCCGGACGGCGGTCACCTGGCCGCCTCGGTCGCCGACGGCGACGCCTCGCTGGTCGTGGTGGACCTGAAGACCGGCAAGGTGCAGCAGCGCGTCGGCAAGGCCAAGGGCGACGACCTGCACCTGACCGACGGCTCGGTCGGCCAGGAGGCCCCGGTGTTCTCGCCGGACGGCTCGCAGCTGTGGCTGGGCCAGCTCAACGGCTACACCAAGTTCACCGTGAACGCCGACGGCTCCCTGGCCAACCCGGTGACGGTGGCGATCCCGGCCGACGGGGACAAGCACGCGCTGGCGTCCGGAGCGGTGTTCTCCGCCGACGGCAAGACGGTGCACGCGGCGGTCAACGGGCAGAACCGGGTGGTCGCGATCAACGCGGCGACCGGCGCGATCGGGCAGAGCTGGACGGTCGGCAACGCGCCGCGCGGCATCGTGCAGGTCGGCCACAAGCTGTACGTCGGCAACGAGGGCGGGCGCCCGGCCACCTCTGACGACGACACGATCAACTCCTACGGCACCCAGGTGGTGGCCGACCCGGACACCGGTGCCACCACCACGGGCACCGTCAGCGTGATCGACCTCGCGGACCCGTCCGCCGCGGTCGGCACCATCGAGGTCGGCCTGCACCCGACGTCGCTGTACGCCAAGAACGGGACGCTGTTCGTCACCGACACGAACAGCGACGAGGTGTCGGTCATCGACACCGCCCACGACAAGGTGGTGCAGAGCATCTCCACCAAGCCGTGGCCGGAGGCCTCGGTGGGCTACGAGCCCACCGCCGTGACGCTCACCGACGACGGGCACCTGCTGGTCACCCTCGGCCGGGCCAACGCGGTGGCCGTCTACCGCTACAGCGGCGCGCAGGAGCCGGTCAGCTACGTCGGCCTGCTGCCCACGGACTACTTCCCCGCCGAGATCACCACCGTCGGCTCGAAGGTGGTCGTCTCCAACACCCGTGGCATCGACGCGCGGCGGCCCAACAGCACCGGCGCGCACAACACCCACGACACCACGTCGAGCCTGACCCAGTTCACGCTGCCCGGCGACCGTGAGATCCGCTCCCAGACCGCCAAGGTCTTCCGGCAGAACGGCTGGACCAGCGGATCGGTGCAGACCGCCGGCCGGCACAAGGCCAAGCCGGTGCCGGTGCCGACGCGGATCGGCGACCCGTCGACGATCAAGCACGTCTTCCTGATCGTCAAGGAGAACCGCACCTACGACCAGCTCTTCGGGGACCTTGCGAAGGGCAACGGCGACCCGAAGCTGGCCCAGTTCGGCGCGAACGTGACGCCCAACCAGCACGCGCTGGCCGAGCAGTTCGGGCTCTACGACAACACCTACGACATCGGCACGAACTCCGCCGAGGGCCACAACTGGCTGATGCAGGCCGACAACCCGGAGTACACCGAGTCCTCGGCGGGCGAGTACGAGCGCAGCTACGACACCGAGGACGACGGCCTGGGCCACCAGCGGTCGGGCTTCCTGTGGACCGGCGCGCAGGCGGCCGGCCAGGACGTGCGGGACTTCGGGGAGTTCCACCAGTTCCTCACCAAGCCCGACGGTGCGAGCTGGCAGAACCTGTACTGCGACGCGAAGACCATGGACGCGAACGGGCAGGACACCGCCTACCCGCTCAACTCCTCGTCGCCGATCCCCTCGCTCAACGACGTGTCGGTGCCCGGCTTCCCCAAGTTCGACCTGGACGTGCCGGACCAGTACCGGTACCAGATCTGGAAGCAGGACTTCGAGCAGAACGGCCCGGCGAACCTCAACATGCTGTGGCTGTCCAGCGACCACACCGGCGGTCCGGCCAGTCCGGCCGCGCAGGTCGCCGACAACGACCTGGCGGTCGGCAAGATCGTCGACGAGATCTCGCACAGCGAGTACTGGAAGGACTCGGCCGTCTTCGTGGTCGAGGACGACTCCCAGGCGGGCCTCGACCACGTGGACGGCCACCGCGCCCCGATCCAGATCATCAGCCCCTGGGCGCAGCACGGGGCCGTCGACAGCCGCTACTACTCGCAGATCACGATGATCCGCACCATCGAGCAGATCCTCGGGATCCACCCGATGAACCAGAAGGACAGCGCGGCCAGCCCGATGGCCACGGCCTTCACCGACAAACCGGACTTCACGCCGTTCACCGCGGTGCCCAACCGGACCTCGCTGACCGACGGCCTCAAGACGCCGCCCGCGTGCGGCGTCGACGTGCCCGGGCAGCAGGACCGCAGCGCGGCCGCCGCCCCGGTGACGACCGCGCCACCGGCGGCGGAGCGCACCGTCGCGGACCAGTGGGACGCCTGGAAGTCCAAGCAGCGCCTGACCGGCCCGAACGCCGCGCCGGACCGCGCGAACCCGGCGCAGATGAACCACCTGACCTGGTACCAGACCCACAACTGGACCACTCCGTACCCGGGCGAGAGCGAGATCCACGCGCCGCAGGACGTGCCCGGCGCGTACCTGCCGTCCGCGGAGAACGACGGCTGATCCGGGCCGATCCCGCTGGGGAGCCATGAGCGGGCCCCGGGCCGGCACCACGCCGGCCCGGGGCCCGTTCGTTGCCGGCGGCGCGCCTGCCGGCGCGGGCACGCTACGAGGCGGGGGCGGGACGGATGGCCAGGCCGGGCCGGCGGCGGTGGACGGTGAGGTAGACCAGGCCGTCCGCGTCCGCGGCGAGCGCCCGGCGGGCGCCGTGCGGCAGCCAGGCCGTGCACCCGGGGGAGAGGGCCTGTCGACCGTTGTCCGTCTCCAGGCGGCCGCTCCCGCCGAGCACCTGGACGAGGACATCGAGGTCCGGCTCCACGTGCGCGGCGACCTCCGCGTTCGGCGGCAGGCGGATGATGTTCGCGTCCAACTGGCGCCCCTCCTCGGCGAGTCGCCACAGCGCCCCGCTCCGGTCCGCCGGAGCGTCGTGGAGCAGCGACTCCAGCTGGGTGAGCATACCGGGCCCGGGGTTGGGCGTCAACGCGGCCTCCTGCAGGTGAGTGGGGTACGGTGGGATCGACCTGCGGATTCTACGGAAGGGCGGGTACGTCCGGTCAGTCGTCGGCGAGCAGCCGGGCGACGGCGGCGTCGACGTCGAGGTGGTCCGACTCCGATCCCGCGGGCACCAGCGCGAAGGACTCCGAGAGGAACGCGGTGACGGCCTCCCCCGGGGCGCTGAGCACGGCCGCGTTGCCGGTGGGCCCCCGCAGGGTGATGAGGACCTCGCCCTCCGGACCCGGACGGACCTTCACGTCGCCGCTGCCGACGGGTTCGTGCCGGCCCTCGTTCAGCAGCTCACGGCTGAAGTACCAGCACACCTGGGCGCCGTCGCCCGTGCAGCGGCACGGAGTCAGCGGAAAGGCCAGACAGGCGGCGTACGGCAGGCTGGTGTCGAAGCGGAGTTCGGCGTCGACCGGGACGTCGGGCAGCGCGCTGTTGGGGAACGTGACGGGCACCGGGCGGACCGTGGACAACTGCATCGAATCGGCCTCCTACGATCACAACGGGCCGGCCCGGGGCGGACCGGCGCACCTGAGGGGCGCGTACCCGGTGCGCCGAGGGGCACCGCGCGAGTCGGGAACCTTTACAACCCCTTCGCACACCGCGAGCGGACCGCCCCCGCGCGGCTCGGGTCCCGGCCCTCACTGTCACCCGTGGGAATGAAACACCGGACTGTTCGGGGGCCTTGGCCTGGCCGTGGAGGCCCTGTCCGCCGGGATCCTCGACATACGTGCTCGGGTCAGTGCCCCCCTTCCCGAACGGAGCCCCTCCATGACCAGCCCCCGCTCCTTCCAGGCAGCCGCCGCGCTCCTGCGCTCGGCCGTTCTCACGGTCGGCTGACCGGCCATGGCCCTCCCGGAAGGCCGAAGGCTCATCCATCTCGTGCTGCGCCTGCTGGCCGCCGCCGGACTCGCCGTGAACGCGGCCGTCCACGCCCGGCTCGCCGACCGGTACGACGCCGTCGGCGACTCGCTCACCCAGGGCACCCTGTTCCGCGCCGAGGCCGCCGCCGCGAGCCTGGCCGTGGTCCTCGTGCTCCTCTGGCGGCACCGGTCCGGCGACCTCTTCGCCTGGCTGGTCTCCGCCGCCGGGTTCGGCGCACTGCTGCTCTACCGCTACGTGGACGTCGGCAGCCTCGGCCCGCTGCCGAACATGCACGAGCCGGTCTGGTTCGGCGACAAGACGCTCGCCGTCTGGGCCGAGGGGATCTCCGTCGTCGCCCTGACCGTCCTGCTGCTCGGTCGCCGCCGGCGCCGGATCCGAGCGAGCGACGCCGCCCCGCCGCCCGAGTGAACGGGCGGCGCGGCGGGGCGGCCGGGCCGGGGGCCGGGCGGGTGCGGGGTCATGATCTCCGGGTTCCCGGAGGCCCTCACCGTCGGAGGCGGACATGCGGATCCTGCTCCTCGCCAGCGCGTTCAACAGCCTCAGCCAGCGGCTGCACGCCGAACTGCGCGACCGGCGCCACGCGGTGGACTTCCAACTCGCGGGTGATGACGACGAGTTGACGGACGCGGTGGACCGCCTGCGGCCGGACCTGGTGCTCGCCCCGATGCTGCGCACGGCGATCCCGCAGGACGTCTGGTCGGAGGTCACCTGCCTGATCGTCCATCCCGGCCCGCCGGGCGACCGCGGCCCCTCCTCCCTCGACCGGGCGATCCAGGACGGCCGCACCGAGTGGGGCGTCACCGTGCTCCAGGCCGAGGCGGAGATGGACGCCGGACCGGTCTGGGCCTGGGCCCCCTGCCGGCTGCCCGCGCGCGGCAAGAGCGACCTGTACCGCAACGAGGTCTCCGACGCGGCCGTGGCCGCCGTGCTGCTCGCCGTGGAGCGCGTCGCCTCGGGCGCGTACCTGCCGCAGCCGCAGCACGGCCCCGGCTGGCTTGAGGAAGTGCACACCCGGCCCTTCCTGCGCCAGCAGGAGCGCCGGATCGACTGGGCGGGCGACTCCACCGAGGCGGTGCTGCGCGGGCTCCGCGCGGCCGACTCCCAGCCCGGGGTGCTCGACACGCTGTGCGGCGGCGAGTGGTACCTGCACGGCGGCCACCGCGAGCCGGTGCTGCGCGGCCGGCCGGGCGAACTGCTCGCCACCCGGGCCGGCGCGGTGTGCCGGGCTACTCCGGACGGCGCAGTGTGGATCCCCGAACTTCGCCGCCGCCGCACGTCCGGCGGGCCCGCCACGTTCAAGCTCCCGGCGGTGACGGCCCTCGGCGCCCTGCTGCCGCCGCTGCCGGAGGTGGCGGCACCGCTGGTGCCCGGTCAGCACGAGGGCCCGGCGTGGTCGGACATCCGCTACCACGAGGACGGCCCGGTGGGCTTCCTGCGCTTCTCGTTCCCGGGCGGCGCGATGTCCACCGACCACTGCCGACGGCTGCTGGCGGCGTACCGTTTCGCCGCCGCCCGCCCGACCTCGGTGCTGGTGCTCGGCGGCGGCCGGGACTTCTTCTCCAACGGCATCCACCTCAACGTCATCGAGGCCGCGCCGGACCAGGCGGCCGAGTCCTGGGCCAACATCACCGCGATGAACGACCTGGTCGCCGAGGTGCTCACCACCACCGACCACCTGGTGGTCGCCGCGGTCGCGGGGAACGCCGCGGCCGGCGGCGTGATGCTGGCCCTGGCCGCGGACGAGGTGTGGTGCCGGGGCGGTTCCGTCCTCAACCCGCACTACCGGCTGATGGGGCTGTACGGCTCGGAGTACTGGACGTACACCCTGCCGCGCCGGGTGGGCGCGGCGGCGGCCGAGCGGCTGACCCGGCAGGCGCTCCCGGTGTCGGCCGCGGCCGCCGAGCGGATCGGCCTGGTCGACCGCGTACTGGACTGCGGGCCGCAGGAGTTCGGCCCGAGCGCGGCCCGCCTGGCCGGGCTGCTCGCGGCCTCGCCCGCCACCCAGCACCGGATCACGGCGAAGAAGGCCGCACGCGAGGCCGACGAGCGGGCGAAGCCGCTGGACGCGTACCGGGAGGAGGAGCTCGCGGTGATGCACCGGCAGTTCTTCACCCCCGAATCGCCGTACCACGCGCTGCGGTCCGCGTTCGTCCGCAAGTGCCCAGCGCCCGCCGGGCCCGGCGCGCGGACGTGACCCGAACGGCCCCGCCCGCTTGCGTCCCCCCGGGGAACCCGGTCGGGCCTTTGGAACGGCGCTGAATCCGATCGGTTGCTATGACTGGTTTCGAGCCATTTCGTCCGGCTCCCATCCCCGAGGAGGCATCCTCATGGGTGCTGCAACAACCGACACCGACGTGGTGCACATTCTCTGGATCAACGCCGGCCTCAGCTGTGACGGCGACTCCGTCTCGCTGACCGCCGCGATGCAGCCGAGCATCGAGGAGATCGTCACCGGCGCGCTGCCCGGCCTGCCCAAGGTCGCGGTGCACTGGCCGCTGATCGACTTCGAGTGCGGCCCGGCCCAGGGCGCGGACAACTTCGTCGAGTGGTTCTTCAAGGCCGACCGCGGCGAGATCGAGCCGTTCGTCCTGGTCGTCGAGGGGTCCATCCCCAACGAGAAGATCAAGAAGGAGGGTTACTGGTGCGGCTTCGGCGACGATCCCGCCACCGGCCAGCCCGTCACCACCAGTGAGTGGCTGGACCGGCTCGCCCCCAAGGCGACCGCCGTGGTGGCGATCGGCACCTGCGCCACGTACGGCGGCATCCACGCGATGGCCGGCAACCCGACCGGCGCGATGGGCGTGCCGGACTACCTCGGCTGGGACTGGAAGTCCAAGGCCGGACTCCCGATCGTCTGCGTGCCCGGCTGCCCGATCCAGCCCGACAACTTCGCCGAGACGCTCACCTACCTGCTCTACCAGCTGGCCGGCTCCGCGCCGATGATCCCGCTCGACGACAAGCTGCGCCCCACCTGGCTGTTCGGCGCCACCGTGCACGAGGGCTGCGACCGCGGCGGCTACTACGAACAGGGTCAGTTCGCCACCGACTACGGCACCCCCGAGTGCCTGGTGCGGCTCGGCTGCTGGGGCCCGGTCGTCAAGTGCAACGTCGCCAAGCGCGGCTGGATCAACGGCGTCGGCGGCTGCCCGAACGTGGGCGGCATCTGCATCGCGTGCACCATGCCGGGCTTCCCGGACAAGTTCATGCCCTTCATGGACCCGCCGCCCGGCTCGCGCGTCTCCAGCGGTGCCAGCACCGCCTACGGACCGCTCATCCGGCGGCTGCGCGCGATCACCCAGAAGACCGTCGACAAGGAGCCGAAGTGGCGCCGCACCGGTCGCCACCTGACCACGGGCTACCGCCCGCCCTGGTGACAGGGGGGCCGCACACCGCCCCGGTGTGCGGCCCCGTCGACCTCCGCCCCGCTCGTAGACCTCGTAGACCTCGTAGATCCCGTAGACCCCCTAGACCCCGTAGACAAGGACACGCAGACACGATGGCAACACCGACGACCAGGGCGGCCGGCGACGGCAGTGGCCTGACGGAGATGTCCTGGGACCCGATCACCCGGATCGTGGGCAGCCTGGGCATCCACACGAAGATCGACTTCAAGCAGAAGAAGGTCGCGGAGTGCTACAGCACCTCCTCGGTCTTCCGCGGCTACAGCGTCTTCATGCGCGGCAAGGACCCGCGCGACGCGCACTTCATCACCAGCCGGATCTGCGGGATCTGCGGCGACAACCACGCCACCTGTTCGGTCTACACCCAGAACATGGCGTACGGGGTGAAGCCCCCACACCTCGGCGAGTGGATCATCAACCTCGGCGAGGCCGCCGAGTACATGTTCGACCACAACATCTTCCAGGAGAACCTGGTCGGGGTCGACTACTGCGAGAAGATGGTCCGTGAGACCAACCCCGGCGTTCTGGAGCTGGCCGAGCGCACCGAGGCCCCGCACGCCCGCGACCACGGGTACAAGACCATCGCCGACATCATGCGCTCGCTCAACCCGATCGAGGGCGAGTTCTACCGCGAGGCGCTCCAGGTCAGCCGGTACACCCGGGAGATGTTCTGCCTGATGGAGGGCCGCCACGTGCACCCCTCCACGCTCTACCCGGGCGGCGTCGGCACGGTCGCGACGGTGCAGCTGTTCACCGACTACCTGACCCGGCTGATGCGCTACGTCGAGTTCATGAAGAAGGTCGTGCCGCTGCACGACGACCTTTTCGACTTCTTCTACCAGGCGCTGCCGGGTTACGAGGAGGTCGGCCGGCGCCGGATCCTGCTCGGCTGCTGGGGCAGCCTCAACGACCCGGACCACTGCGACTTCACCTACCGCAACATGACGGACTGGGGTCGCAAGATGTTCGTCACCCCCGGTGTCATCGTGGACGGCAAGCTCGTCACCAACGACCTGACGCAGATCAACCTCGGCATCCGGATCCTGCTCGGCAGCTCCTACTACGAGGACTGGCAGGGCAAGGAACTCTTCGTCACCCACGACCCGCTGGGCAACCCCGTCGACCCCCGGCACCCGTGGAACCAGCACACCATCCCGCAGCCGCAGAAGCGCAACTTCGACGACAAGTACAGCTGGGTGATGTCCCCGCGCTGGTTCGACGGCAAGGAGCACCTCGCCCTCGACACCGGCGGCGGCCCGATCGCCCGCCTGTGGTCCACCGCCCTGTCCGGGCTGGTCGACATCAGCTACATCAAGGCCACCGGCCACAGTGTCCGGATCAACCTGCCCCGCTCGATGACCAAGCCCGAGGTCACCTTCGAGTGGAAGATCCCGCAGTGGAGCAACGCCATCGAGCGCAATCGCGCCCGCACCTACTTCCAGGCGTACGCGGCCGCCGCCGCCCTGCACTTCGCCGAGAAGGCGCTCGACGAGGTCCGCGCCGGGCGCAGCCAGACCTGGGAGCGCTTCGAGGTGCCGGACGAGTCGATCGGCTGCGGCTTCACCGAGGCCGTGCGCGGCGTGCTCTCGCACCACATGGTGATCCGCGACGGCAAGATCGCCAACTACCACCCGTACCCGCCCACCCCGTGGAACGCGAGCGTCCGCGACAGTTACGGCACGCCCGGCCCGTACGAGGACGCGGTGCAGAACACGCCGATCTTCGAGGAGAACTCCCCGGAGAACTTCAAGGGCATCGACATCATGCGCGCGGTGCGCAGCTTCGACCCCTGCCTGCCCTGCGGGGTGCACATGTACGTCGGCAACGGGCGCACCCTGCAGACCATGCACGTGCCCACCGGCCTGAGCGGGCTCACCGCATGACGGCCGAGCAGACCGGGCTGCGGATCCAGGAGGCGCTGGACGCCCTGGCCGACAGCGGCGCCGAGCGGGCGGGCGAGCAACTGGTCCGCGACCTGATGGAGTTCTACGGCGAGGGCCTGAGCAGGCTCGTCCCGGCCCTTCCCCCGCCCGCCCTGGAGCGGATGCTGGACGACCCCGCCGTGGCCGGGCTGCTGCTCCTGCACGACCTGCACCCCGAGGACGTCACCGCCCGGATCGACCGCGCGCTCGCCGCCCTGCCCGAGCGGATCGAGGTGCTCGGCTTCGAACCGGCCACCGGCACCCTGCGGCTGCGCCGGACCGCCTCCGGCTGCGGCTGCGGGGAGCAGGACGTCGAGGCCGTCCTCGCCTGCCACGCGCCCGAGGTGACGGCCCTGGAGCTGGAGCGCGCCCCGCAGTTGCTCCAGATCGGCACCCGCCCGCCGCTGCCCGCGGAGGCGCGGTGAACACCCGAAGGGTCTCCCGCGACGGGACCGCCCTGCTGCGCCGACTGCGCGAGCCGGCGCCGCCGCGGCCCGAGCAGTGCGCCTTCTGCGGCCGGGACCTGGCCGCCGGCCACCGCCATCTGGTGGACGTCGAGGACCGCTCCCTGGCCTGTGCCTGCACCGCCTGCGGCCTGCTGTTCCAGCAGCCCGGCGCGGCCGGCGGCCGCTACCGCAGCGTGCCGGACCGCTGCCTGGTGGACCCGGACGGTGCGGTGGACGAACGGGCCTGGTCGGTGCTGGGGATCCCGGTCGGCACCGCGTTCCTGTTCCGTGACGCCGTGCTGGACCGGGTGCTCGCGTTCTATCCCGGTCCGGCCGGCGCCACCGAGAGCGAGGTGGACGAGGAGGCCTGGGAACGCGCCCTCGGCGGCAGCCGGCTGGCCGCAGCCCTGGAACCGGACGTGGAGGCACTGCTGCTGCGCCGCACCGACCGGCGGGTCGAGTGCTTCCTGGTGCCGATCGACCTCTGCTACGAGCTGGTCGGCCGGCTGCGGCAGTGCTGGCACGGCTTCGACGGCGGGGCCGAGGTGCGGGCCGAACTCGACGTCTTCTTCGAGCGGTTGGCCGCCCGGGCCCGCCCGTTGCCCGCGGCGGTGACGGCGTGACGGCGCTCGGCTTCAGCTGTACCGGCGTGCGGTCCGACCCGTACGCGGCCGCGCCGACCCTGGTGTTCCGGCTGCGGATCACGGCGCCGGCCGACATCCGGGTGCACGCCCTCGCCCTCCAGTGCCAGCTGAGGATCGAACCGGGCCGGCGGTCTTACGCCACCGGGGAGGGCGGGCGGCTGAGCGACCTGTTCGGCGAGCGGGAGCGCTGGTCGAGCACGCTCAACCCGATCCAGTTCGCCACCGTGCCCCTGCTGGTGCCCGGCTTCACCGGCGAGACCGAGGCCGACCTCGCGGTGCCGTGCGGCTACGACCTGGAGGTGGCCTCCGCCCGCTACTTCCGGGCCCTGGACGGCGGCGAGGTGCCGCTGCTGCTGCTCTTCTCCGGCACCGCCTTCGCCGGCCCCGGCGGCTTCCAGGTCACCCCCGTGCCCTGGGACCGGGAGGCCCGGGTGCGGATGCCGGTGCGGGTCTGGCGGGAGGCGATCGACCAGCACTTCCCCGGCTGCGGCTGGCTGCGCCTGCCGGAGGACGTCATGGACGACCTGCTGGCCTACCGCTCCCGGCGGGCCCTGCCCTCCTGGGAGGCGACGGTGCGGCAACTGCTGGCCGCGGCGACGGTCGGGGAGGGGGCCCGGTGAGCGGATTCCCCGACGGGATCGAGCGCGGCTTCGCGGCCGCCCGGCAGATCGCCGACGCGGTGCTGCTGGAAGGCTACGTGCTGTACCCGTACCGTGCGTCGGCGGCCAAGAACCAGCTGCGCTGGCAGTTCGGCGTCCTGGTACCGCCGGAGTACACCAGGCAGGGCGGCGAGCACTCCCACCAGCGCACCGAATGCGTGATGGAGGCGCGCGGTGACGACCGGCTGGCGGTCGAGCTGCGCTTCCTGCGGGTCCAGCGCCGCACCGTCGAACGGGCCACCGCCACCGGTGGGTTCGAGCCCGTGGAGCGGCTGGAACTCGCCGACCGGGTACTCGTCGAATGGGACGAGGGCGTCGAGGAGCGGATCGAACTCCTCCTGCCTGTCGACGAGTTGATCGACGAAGGCGTGCAGCGGGGGTTCCGGCTGCCGGGCGTCGGCAGCACGGAGCTGCTGAACGAGGACGGCACCGCCGTCGGACGGCTGCTGCGGCGGCGCGAACAGATCGACGGCCTGGTGCGGTTGACGGTCGAGGAGCTGCCCGGCCCGTACCGGGCGCAGCGGCTGACGGCGGTGGTGGAGAACGCCTCCGACTGGACGCCGGAGCAGCAGGCCGGACGCGAGGAGGCGCTGCCGCGCTCCCTGGTCTCCGTCCACCTGCTGCTCGGGCTGGAGCACGGCCGGTTCCTGTCGGTCACCGACCCGCCGGAGTGGGCCCGGCCGGCCGTCGAACGCTGCCGCAACGAGCGCACCTGGCCCGTCCTGGCGGGACCGGAGGGCGGGTCCCGGGTGATGCTGTCCTCGCCGATCATTCTGGAGGACCACCCGCGGATCGCCCCGGAGAGCCTCGGCACCCTGTACGACGCCACCGAGATCGACGAGATCCTGGCGCTGCGGACGGCGGCCCTGACCGAGGACGAGAAGCGGGAGGCCAGGGGCACCGACGAGCGGGCCGGGGCGGTGATCGACCTCGCGGAGTCCATGCCGCCGGAGGTGCTGGAGCGCCTGCACGGGGCCATCCGCGGGCTGCGTGAGATCACCGGCGGCGCCGGCGACGCGGAGCAGCCCTGGTGGGACCCGGGCAACGACCCGCAGGTTGACCCCGAGCGGGACCGGGTGCTGGTCGACGGCTGCCCGGTGGGCGCCGGCAGCCGGGTGCTGCTGCGGCCCGGACGGCGGCGCACCGACGCCCAGGACCTCTTCCTGGACGGGCGCACCGGTGTCGTCGAGGCGGTGCTGCACGACGTCGACGGTTCGGTGCACCTGGCCGTCACCGTCGAGGACGACCCGGGCGCGGACCTGTGGCGGGCACAGGGACGCTTCCGCTACTTCCAGCCCGACGAGGTCACGCCGCTGGAGGAGCCGTGACGGGCGGGGCCGTGCTGGTCGCCGGGGTGGGCAACATCTTCCTCGGCGACGACGGGTTCGGGGTCGAGACCGTCCGGCGGCTGTCCGCCCACCCGCTGCCCGAGGGCGTCGAGGTGGTCGACGTCGGCGTACGCGGCGTGGACCTCGCGTACCGGCTGCTCGACGGCTACCGGACCGCCGTGCTGGTGGACGCCACCTGCCGCGGCGGGGCGCCCGGCACCGTCCACCTCATCGAGGCGGCCGCCGAGCCGCTGGAGGTGCCGGTGCTGGACGGGCACCGGATGGGGCCGGACGCCGTGCTCGCACTGCTCGCCACGCTCGCCGCCGGCACCGGCGGCGAGCCGCCCGGGCGGGTGCTGGTGGTCGGCTGCGAGCCGGCGTCGCTGGAGGAGGGCATCGGGCTGAGCGAGCCCGTCGCCGCCGCCGTCGAGGTGGCGGTCCAAGTGGTCCTGCGGGTCGTGGACGAGGCCACGCAGCCGGAGAGGGAGACAACACCATGCTGAGGAAGCTGTTCTGCGCGGCCCTGTTGGCGGGGATCGGCGCGCTGGTCTGGCAGAGCCTGCCGGACCTCAAGCGGTACCTGAAGATCTCGCGGATGTGAGGCCCGGATTGCTGCGAACGGTGCAGCCCCGGGCGCGGTGGCGGCGCGGCTTCGGGCCGTGGCCGCCACCGCCCCCTGTAATGGGGCCCGTTGCCGCCCGCCGTGGGAAGAGACCGATGCACGAGATGTCGATCGCCGCCGCCGTCGTCGAGCAGGTGGAGGCGGCCGCGCGCGACCACGGGGCCCCCGGGGTGGCGCGGGTGCGGCTGCAGGTGGGCGAGTTGGCCGGGGTCGTGGCCGAGGCCCTCGACTTCTGCTTCGAACTGGCCTGTGCCGGAACGCTGGTGGAGGGCGCGGTGCTGGACACCGAGACCGTCGCGGGGCGGGCCCGGTGCGCGCCCTGCGCCGTCGAGTGGGCCGTCGGCATGCCGCCCGACCTCGGCTGCCCGAGCTGCTCCGGAGGCGGCGGAGTGGAGCTGCTGTCCGGGCGCGAGCTCCAGATCCTCGCCGTCGAATGGGCCGGGCGCCCGGGCGCACCGGCGGAACAGAAAGGCTGACGCGATGTGCCAGACGGTCGACCTGCGCCAGGCGGTCCTCGCCCGCAACGACGACAGCGCCCGCGAACTGCGGACAGCGCTCACCGCCCGGGGGACGGTGGCGGTGAACCTGCTGTCCAGCCCCGGCAGCGGCAAAACCGCCCTGCTGGAGGCCGAGTTGGGGCTGGCCCGACGGCGCGGGGTGGCGGTTGCCGCGCTCACCGCCGACCTCGCCACCGAGAACGACGCGCTGCGGCTGGCCCGTTCGGGCGCACCGGTGAAGCAGGTGCTCACCGACGGGCTCTGCCACCTGGAGGCGCGGATGCTCGCCGGGCACCTGGACGGCTGGCTGCCCCAGGACTGCCGGCTGCTGTTCGTGGAGAACGTCGGCAACCTGGTCTGCCCGGCCTCCTACGACCTCGGCGAATCGCTGCGGGTGGTGCTGGCCTCGGTGACCGAGGGCGAGGACAAGCCGCTCAAGTACCCGACCGCGTTCGGGCTGGCCAACCTGGTGCTGGTGACCAAGGCGGACCTCGCCGCGGCCGCCGAGTTCGACGAGGCGGCGTTCCTGGCGAACGTCCAGCGCGTCAACCCCGGCGTGGAGGTGGTGCACACCTCGGCCCGCACCGGTGACGGCGTCGGGGCGCTGCTGGACCGGGCGCTGGCCGTGCTGGACGGCGCCGAGCCGCACCGGCCGGTGATGGCCGCCGCCGCCCACGGGCACGGGCACGGGCACTCGCACGGGGGTCACCACCACGCGGCGCAGGCGCCCCGGTGACGGCCGGCCGCCCGGCACTCGACCGCGAGCGGCGGCGGGTCGCCGTCCGAGGTCTCGTGCAGGGGGTCGGCTTCCGGCCGTTCGTCTTCACGCTGGCCGGCGAACTCGGGCTGGCCGGCAGCGTCACCAACACCGGCGAGGGCGTGCTGGCCGAGATCGAGGGCAGCCGGGAAGCCCTGGACGCCTTCTGCCTGCGGGTGGCCAGCGACGCGCCGCCGCTCGCCCAGGTGGCCTCGGTCGAACACGCGCCGCTCGCCGCGACCGGCGCCAGCGGCTTCACCATCACCCCCTCCCGCGCCGGCGGCACCCGCGCCACCCTGATCCCGCCGGACGTCGCCGTCTGCGCCGACTGCCTGGCCGAACTCGCCGACCCGGCGGACCGGCGCCACCGGCACCCGTTCATCAGCTGCACCAACTGCGGCCCCCGGCACACCATCGTCACCGGCCTGCCGTACGACCGCGCCAACACCACCATGGCCGGCTTCGCGATGTGCGCGGACTGCGAGCGGGAGTACACCGACCCCGCCGACCGCCGGTTCCACGCCCAGCCCGTCGCCTGCCACGCCTGCGGGCCGCGACTCGCGCTGACCGTCCCCGGAACCGCCGGGCGGACGGGGGAGGAGGCGCTCACCGAGGCCCGCCGGCTGCTGGCCGACGGGGCGATCCTCGCCGTCAAGGGCATCGGCGGCTACCACCTCGCCTGCGACGCGCGCCACGCCGAAGCCGTCGCCCTGCTGCGTCGGCGCAAGCGGCGCGGCGACAAGCCCTTCGCCCTGATGGCCCGTGACCTCGCCACCGTCGAGGGCCTGCTGCCGGTCGGCCCGGTCGAGCGGGAACTGCTCGCCGGACCGGTACGGCCGATCGTCCTGCTGCGCCGCACCCTCCCGTCGACGCCCGAACTCGCGGCGGTCGCCCCGGGCAGCCCCGACCTCGGCGTGATGCTCCCGTACACGCCGCTGCACCACCTGCTCCTCGCCGCCCCCGGACCGGACCTGCTGGTGATGACCAGCGCCAACCTCTCCGGCGAACCGATCGTCACCGACGACCGGGAGGCGCTGAGCAGACTCGCCCCGCTCGTCGACGGCTGGCTCACCCACGACCGGCCGATCCACGTGCCGTGCGAGGACTCCGTGGTGCGGGTGGTGGACGGCGAACAGCTGCCGCTGCGCCGCTCGCGCGGCTACGCCCCGCTGCCGCTCCCGCTGCCGGTACCCGTCCGCCCGGTGCTGGCGGTCGGCGGCGACCTGAAGAACAGCTTCGCGCTGGCCCGTGACGGCTACGCCTGGCTGTCCGGGCACATCGGCGACATGGACGACCTGGCCACGCTGCGCGCCTTCGACCGCGCGGTCGAGCAGCTCGGCACGGTCAGCGGGGTGCGGCCCGAACTGCTCGCCGCCGACCGGCACCCCGGCTACCGCTCGGTCCGGCACGCCGAGCGGACCGCCGCAGGCCGGCCGGTGCGCCGGGTGCAGCACCACCACGCCCACATCGCCGCGGTGATGGCCGAACACGGCCTGGACGGCGGCCGGCCGGTGCTCGGGGTGGCCTTCGACGGCACCGGCTACGGCGAGGACGGCGCGATCTGGGGCGGCGAGGTGCTGCTGGCCGACTACGACGGATTCCGCCGCCTCGCCCACCTCGGCTACGTGCCGCTGCCGGGCGGGGACGCCGCCGTCGAGCGCCCCTACCGGACGGCGCTGGCGCACCTGCGTGCGGCCGGGCTGCCCTGGACGCCCGGGCTGCCGCCGGTCGAGGCCTGCCCGAAGGAGGAACTCCGGCTTCTGGAGCGACAGTTGGAGCGCGGGCTGAACTGCGTGCCGACCTCCAGCATGGGCCGGCTCTTCGACGCGGTGTCCTCGCTCGCAGGGGTCTGCCACCGGGCCGGGTACGAGGCCCAGGCGGCGATCGAACTGGAGGCGGCGGCGGTCGGTCACGGCCCGGCGGCGGGCTACGGGTTCGGGCTGTCGGCGGCGGCGGACGGTTGGATCGCCGACCCCGGGCCGGTGCTGGCCGGGGTCGTGGCGGACGTGGCCGCCGGCGCGTCCGCCGGGCTGGTCGCCGCGCGCTTCCACGCCGGGGTGGCCGATGCCGTCCGGCGGATCTGCGTGGCCGTCCGGGCGGAGTGCGGCACCGCGACGGTGGCGCTCAGCGGCGGCGTCTTCGCCAACGCGCTGCTCTCCTCGGCCTGCGCGAGCGGCCTCGGAGCGGCCGGCTTCACCGTGCTACGGCACCGCCGGGTGCCGCCCAACGACGGAGGGCTGGCGCTCGGCCAGCTGATGGTGGCCGCCCGGTCGTCGGCCACCCGGGAGGAGTGAGAGCGGATGTGCCTGGCAGTGCCCGGCAGGGTGACGGAGATCGCGGAGCGGGACGGGACCCGGATGGCGGTCATGGACTTCGGCGGGGTGGTCAAGGACGTGTGCCTGGAGTACCTGCCCGACCTGGAGGTGGGCGAGTACGCGATCGTCCACGTGGGCTTCGCGCTCCAGCGACTGGACGAGGAGTCGGCCCGGCGGACCCTGGAGCTGTTCGAGGAACTCGGGCTCCTGCAGGAGGAGTTCGGCGACCCGTGGGAGGCGGCGGGGGAGTGGGACGCGACACGAGCGGCTGAGGAGGCCGGACGGTGAAGTACCTGGAGGAGTTCCGCAACCCCGAGCTGGCGGCGGGCCTGCTCGCCGACATCAGGGCGACGGTCACCCGGCCGTGGGCGCTGATGGAGGTGTGCGGCGGCCAGACGCACAGCATCATCCGGCACGCCATCGACCAACTCCTGCCGGAAGAAGTCGAGTTGATCCACGGACCGGGCTGCCCGGTGTGTGTCACCCCGCTGGAGGTGATCGACCGGGCGCTCGCGATCGCCGCCCGGCCGGAGGTCATCTTCTGCTCCTTCGGGGACATGCTGCGGGTGCCCGGCACCGACCGGGACCTCTTCCGGGTCCGCGGTGAGGGCGGCGACGTCCGGGTGGTGTACTCGCCGCTCGACGCCCTGCGGATCGCCCGGGAGAACCCGGACCGGGAGGTCGTCTTCTTCGGCATCGGCTTCGAGACCACCGCCCCGCCGAACGCCATGGCCGTCCACCTGGCCAGGAAGCAGGGCCTGCACAACTTCAGCATGCTGGTCTCGCACGTCCGGGTGCCGCCCGCCATCGAGGCGATCATGGACTCGCCGGACTGCCGGGTCCAGGGCTTCCTCGCCGCCGGGCACGTGTGCAGCGTGATGGGCACCGCCGAGTACCCGGCGCTCGCGGAGCGCCACCGGGTGCCGATCGTCGTCACCGGCTTCGAACCGCTGGACATCCTGGAGGGCATCCGGCGCACCGTACGGCAGTTGGAGCGCGGGGAGCACACCGTCGACAACGCCTACCCGCGGGCCGTCAGAGCCGAGGGCAACCCGGCCGCCCGCGCCATGCTGGAGGACGTCTTCGAGGTGACCGACCGCGCCTGGCGGGGCATCGGCGTCATCCCGCGCAGCGGCTGGCGGCTGGCGCCGCACTACCGGGACCACGACGCCGAGCACCGCTTCGACGTCGCGGGGATCGCCACCAGGGAACCGGCCCAGTGCCGGGCCGGTGAGGTGCTGCAGGGGCTGCTGAAGCCCCACCAGTGTGAGGCCTTCGGTACGGTCTGCACCCCGCGCACCCCGCTCGGCGCCACGATGGTCTCCAGCGAGGGGGCCTGCGCCGCGTACTACCTCTACCGGCGGCTGAGCTTGCCGGTCACGCCCCAGGAGGCGAGTCCCGTTGGCTGACACCGAGATGCTGGCGGAACAGTCGGCCGCGCCCGACTTCTCCGGCTGGAGCTGCCCGCTGCCGCTGCGCGACCACCCCCGGGTGGTGATGGGGCACGGGGGTGGCGGGGCGATGTCCGCCGAGCTGGTGCAGAACCTCTTCGCGCCCGCGTTCGGCGGGCGGGCGCTGGAGGGGCTCGGCGACTCCGCCGTCCTGGAGCTGGGTGGCGCCCGGCTCGCCTTCTCCACCGACTCCTACGTGGTGCGGCCGCTGTTCTTCCCCGGCGGCTGCATCGGCGACCTCGCCGTCAACGGCACGGTCAACGACCTCGCCATGAGCGGGGCCCGGGCGGCCTACCTGTCCTGCGGCTTCATCCTGGAGGAGGGGGTGGAGATGGCCGTGGTGGACCGGGTGGCCCGGGCGCTCGGCACCGCCGCCCGTACCGCCGGGGTCGAGGTGGCCACCGGCGACACCAAGGTGGTCGAGGCCGGGCACGGGGACGGCGTCTACCTGAACACCGCCGGCATCGGGCTCGTCCCGGCCGGGGTCGACATCCGACCGCAGCGGGCCCGCCCCGGTGACGTGGTGATCCTCAGCGGGCCGATCGGGCTGCACGGAGTGGCGATCATGAGCGTCCGGGAGGGCCTGGAGTTCGGCGTCGAGGTGCGCAGCGACAGCGCGGCGCTCGGCGGGCTGGTCGAGGCGATGCTCGCGGTGACGCCCGATCTGCACGTGCTGCGCGACCCCACCCGCGGTGGGCTGGCCGCGTCGCTCAACGAGATCGCGGCAGCGGCCGGGGTGGGCGTGGTGCTGAGCGAACGCGCCGTCCCCGTCCCGGATCCGGTGGCCAACGCGTGCGCGGTGCTGGGCCTGGACCCGATGTACATCGCCAACGAGGGCAAGCTGGTCGCCTTCGTCCCGCGTGGCGCGGCCGACGCCGTGCTCGCCGCGATGCGCGCCCACCCGCTCGGCGCGGAGGCGGTGGTGATCGGCGAGTGCGTCGAGGAGCACCCCGGGATGGTCGTCGCCCGCACCGGGTTCGGCGGCACCCGGGTGGTCGACCTGCCGATGGGCGAGCAGCTGCCGCGGATCTGCTGACACCGGCTCGGGCGGGGCGTCGACGGCGGGTGTCGTCGGCGCCCCGCCCGGCTCGGGCACCCGTCAGGAGCCGCGGGCGTAGGTGCGCTTGGTGGTGCCCTTCGGGTCCGTCTCCAGGTAGCCGGTGCCGTAGTCGTCGGCGAGGTAGACCTTGATGGTGGGGGTGCCGTCGAACATGTCGGAGTTGATGAGCAGGTAGCGCGTGGTCGGCTGGGGGACGTTCAGGGTGTCCTGGGCGCGCTGGAGCAGGCCGGGCAGGACGTCCCAGCTGTACTGCTGCAGGTCGATGGGCTTCTCGTCGCCGTTCAGCTCCCCGCCGGCCTCACGGTCGACCTTGCCGTCGCGGATCGTGATCCGGTCGTAGAGCGTGGGGCCGGCCGCGGCGGGCACCTCGGCGATGGCGTACTCCGGGTAGACGGTCAGCTCGAAGACCTTGTTGCCGGGCGTGTAGGGCTGCAGGGCCGCGACGGTGCGGCGCACGCCGTCCGGGGTCAGCAGGGTCGCCCCGGCGGCCGTCGGGGCCGGTACGGCGGTCGGTACGGAGGTCGGCGTGGCGGCGGTGGACTGCGAGGTCGCGGGCTGCGGGTTGCCGGACACGGGGCTCGTGGCGCCGGTCGTGCTGCCCGGGGCCTTGGCCGCGTCGGCCGCCGCGCCGGTGCCGGGCCGGCTCAGGTAGAGGGCCCCGGCGCCGGCGAGCACCACCGCGCCGGCCGCCACCACGGCGATCGTGGTGCGGCCCCGGCGGGAGGCCGCCGTCGGGGGCGCGCCCACGGTCGGGGGTGGCGGGAAACCGGCGGGTATCAGGTCCTGCGGGGCCGGCGGGGCCGGCGGCGCCGGTGGGGCAGGCGGGGCGAGCGGGAAGGTCCCGGTGTCGTACTCGGCCTCCTCCAGCGCCCGGTCGAGCTGCTCGGCGTCCGGACGCAGCGCCGGGTCCTTGCCGAGCAGGGCGACCAGCAGCGGCCCGAGCCGCCCGGCCCGGCTCGGGGGCGGCAGCGGCTCGTCGAGGACGGCGGCCAGGGTGGCCAGGGTGGTCGCCCGGCGCAGCGGGTGCCGGCCCTCGATGGCGACGTAGAGCAGCATGCCGAGCGACCACAGGTCGGAGGAGGGGTTGCCCTCCTGACCGCGGATCCGTTCCGGTGCGATGTACTCGGGAGAGCCGATCAGCGCCCCGGTCGCGGTCAGCGCGGTGGCGTCCTGGATGGCCGCGATGCCGAAGTCCGCGAGTACCGGGGTGCCGTCGGGGCGCAGCAGCACGTTGCCGGGCTTGACGTCCCGGTGCTGGACGCCGACGGCGTGCGCTGCGCGCAGCGCGGACAGCACGCCACGCCCGATGCGGGCGGCGTCGGCCGTGGCGAGCGGGCCGTGGGCCAGTCGGTCGGCGAGGCTGCCGCCGCTGACCAGCTCCATCACCAGCCAGGGGTGGGGGTGCTCCGGGCTGTCGACGATGTGGTGGATGACCACGACGTTGGGGTGCTGCAGCCGGGCGAGCGCCCGGGCCTCGCGCAGTACCCGCTCGCGCAGCTCCCGGACGCCGTCCGGGTCGGCCGCGGCCATCGCCGGGTCCGCCGGACGACCACTTCGCGGTGCAGTGCGTTGTCGCGGGCCCGCCAGACCAGGCCCATGCCGCCGCCACCGAGCTGCTGGAGCAGTTCGAAGCGCCCGTCGACGAGGCGTCGTTCCGCCCCAGCTGTGTTCATGGCGGTCATGGTAGGAGATCCCGGGGACAGTTCCGGCCACGTGGGGGGTCCGCCGAAACGGGCTCCCGGCCGGTCGTGCACGGGCCTTTCACCTGATTCTGCCGAGGAAGCCCGGGGCTTCAGCCCGGGGAGGAATCGACTCCTTGGATCGGAGCCGCGAAGCGGCGGAGTTCTCTTCCATGTGCTCTGACCTTCCGGTTTGATTTTTCGATTTTGCACGAATTACGTTCTTTCGCGTGAAGATCGTTGTCCGGGTGAAGCTGGAGCCGTCGCCGTATCAGGCGGACGCGCTCGCTGCGACGCTGCGCGCGTGCAACCGGGCCGCGAACCACATCTCCCGCGTCGCCTTCGAGAAGAAGGAGATCCGGCGCAACGGCTTGCAGCCGCTGGTGTACCGACACGTCAAGGACGAATACGACCTGGGAGCTCAGGCCACCGTCAGGTCGGTGAAGAAGGTCTGCGACGCCTACGCCACGTTGCGGGCGAACCTCAAGGTCGGGAACATGGGGCCGAAAGGGTCGAAGCGACGGAACAAGGCCGAGTCCAAGCCGATCAGCTTCCGTGACGATGCCGCGCAGCCGTTCGATGACCGGATGCTGACGTGGAACACCGACACGAGGACCGTGTCCATCTGGACAACGGCCGGGCGGTTGAAGGGCATCGGGTTCCGCTGCTCTGTGGACGCGCTCAAGATGCTTGCCGACCACCGGCGGGGCGAATCGGATCTGGTGGTCCGTGAAGGTCAGTGGTATCTGTTCGCGACCTGCGACATCCCCGAACCTCCGCTCTTCGAACCGGCTGGCTGGCTCGGCGTGGACCTCGGGATCGTCAACATCGCCACCACCTCCGACGGCACGGTCATGTCCGGGCGCCGTCTGGAGCGCTACCGCAAGCGGATGAGCTACCTGCGGGCCAAGCTGCAGGCCAAGAAGACCAAGAACGCGAAACGCCGGTTGAAGGCGATCCGCCGCCGCGAGGCCCGGTTCGCCACCGACGCCAACCACCGCATCTCCAAGACTCTCGTCACCACCGCTGAACGCACCTCGCGCGGGATCGCCCTGGAAGACCTCACGGGCATCCGCGAGAGGGTCAAGGCCAAGCACGACCAGCGGTACCGCCTCCACTCCTGGGCGTTCGCCCAGCTCGGAGCCTTCGTGGAGTACAAGGCCCGCAGGGCGGGCGTGCCGGTCGTGCACGTCAACCCGGCCCACACTTCCCGTCAGTGTTCCGCTTGCTGGCACACCCAAAGAGGGAACCGAGTGGACCAGGCCACGTTCGCGTGCCGCTCCTGCGGGACGACTATGCACGCGGATGTCAACGGCTCCCGCAACATCCGCCACCGTGCGGTTGATGCGTGGCAGCGGGGCGCAGTCAACCGCCCCAGCAGCGTCCAGCGCTGCTGAGACGAGGTGACCACCGGTGGGGCGACCCGTCGGGCACATGGTTAACCTCAAGCCCGGTCCTTCAGGGCCGGGTCGTTGACTCCCGGCTCTCGCGGACGACCGAGGCGGCCCAGACGCCGGCGACCAGGAGGGCCACCGCCAGCAGGACCACACCGATCACGATGGCCGTCCAGCCCCCGCTGGTGAGGTTGTCCAACTGCTCCTGATAGGTGGAGTCGTGGGGCTCGGGCATGCCCTCGCCGAAGGAGCCGGCGGCACGGGGGTGGCAGACGTCCCCGGGCGACATGGGCCGGCCGAAGCAGGTGGGCACCGCGGTGTGCAGCTTGTGGACGCCCATCAGGATCAGGCCGAAGCCCGCGCCGAAGAGTACGAGCACGATCAGCATCTTGACGGCCCCCCGGTTCCGCTGTCCCGCACGGCCTCGGCGTCGGCGGGCGTACGCACGCTCCGACGCGCGACGCGTCCCGGGCGGTTCCGCCTGGCCGGCTGCTTGGCTGGCAGGGCGTTGACCCGGCAACTCGGTGACATGGCTCGTCCCGTGCCCCGACCTTCCGGGTCGGGGCACGGGACGGGCCACGAGGGGGATCAGCGCAGGCCGGCGAAGAGGTCGTTCTCCGGCAGGGCCGCGCCGGTGGTGTCCTGGACGCGGACGAAGGTCTCCACGCCCATCAGTTCGGTGAACCGCTCCTTGCCCATCCGCAGGAAGAAGATGTTCTCGCCCTGACTGGCGTGCGCGGCCAGGGCGTCGAACTTCTGGCCGCCGAACTCGGTGGTGTCGACCCAGGTGGTGATCTCCTCGTCGGGGAGGCCTATCTCGGGCATCACCTCCGCCTCGGCCGGGTCCGCCTCCTCCCAGTCGGAGCCGAACTCGCGCATGAGCTCGCCGAAGCGCTGCATCGCCGAGCGCGGCGCGGTCGTCCAGTAGACCTTCGGCGTCATCCCGGTCAGCTCCAGGGCCGCCATCGTGATGCGGTTGGCCTGGATGTGGTCCGGGTGGCCGTAGAAGCCGTTCTCGTCGTAGGTCACGACCACGTCGGGCCGGTAGTGCCGGAGCAGTTCGGCGAGGCGGGCGGCGCCCTCCTCGACGGGCGTCCGCCAGAAGGAGCCGGGCGCGTCGTTGGCCGCCCAGCCCATCATCCCGGAGTCCGCGTAGTCCAGCGTCTCCAGGTGGGTGACCTTGAGGACGTCGCAGCTCGCCTGGAGTTCCTCACGGCGCATCGCGGCGACGGCCGCCGGGTCGTGCCCGGGCTCGCCGGGCTTGACGCCTCCCGGTCCGTCACCGCAGGCGCCGTCGGTACAGGTGACGAGGACCGTACGGATCCCCTCCGCCGCGTACCGCGCCAGCACACCCCCTGTTCCGGTGGCTTCGTCGTCGGGGTGGGCGTGCACCGCCATCAGCGTCAAGGGCCGGTCAACCATGGAAACCATCCTCCGGTCTGAAAAGTGCTCGGCCCGAGTCTGCGGTACACGGGCGGCCGATCGCCAGCGAAATCGGGGCGATGTGGCGAGGCGCTACACCTCGATGTTGGAGCCCATGAGCACCGTGCGGTCCTGGGGCAGCTGGAAGAAGGTCGCGGCGCTCGACGTGATGTGCGAGGTGGCGATGAACAGGTGCTTGCGCCAGGTCGGCATGGTCTTCTCCGGGCCGGGCGTCAGCTCGATCTTGGAGAGGAAGTAGGTGCAGGTGTCGAGGTCGAGCCGGCCCTCGGTCTGCTCCGGCTCGAGGCGGCGCAGCGCGGCCGGGACGTTCGGCGCCTCCATGTAGCCGAACTTGACGGTCACCAGGATGATTCCGTCCTCGGCGTGGCCGAGGGAGTCGACAACGGCGCGGTCCTGCGGCCGTACGCGGGGCACCGGAACGGTCTGGATCGCCACGATCGCGACGTGCTCGTGGCGGACCCGGTTGTGCTCGACGTTGGCCCGCAGTGCCAGCGGCACGGTGGTGGACGAGCGGTTGAGGAAGATCGCGGTGCCCGGGACGACGGCCACGTCCTTCCCGGTCTGCAGTTCGTCGATGAAGGGCTGCAGCGGGCCCTCCAGCCGTTCGCGGCTCGCGGTGACGACGTCGCGCCCGCGCCGCCAGGTCGTCATGATCACGAAGACGACCAGGCCGATCAGCAGCGGCAGCCAGGCGCCGTGGATGAGCTTGGTCATGTTGGCGGCGACGAAGAGCAGGTCGATCGTGACCAGGATGCCGCCGCCGACGACGATCACCGGCAGCGGCACCTTCCAGCGCTGCCGGGCGACGTAGAAGAAGAGGATCGTGGTGATGGTGATCGTCGCGGTGACGGCCATCCCGTAGGCGAAGGTGAGCGCCGCTGAGCTCTGGAACGCGAAGACGAGGACGAGCACTGAGATCATCAGCAGCCAGTTGATCCACGGGACGTAGATCTGCCCGATCGTCTTCTCGGAGGTGTGGGCGATGCGCAGCCGCGGGAGGTAGCCGAGCTGGGCGGCCTGGGAGACGACGGAGAAGGCGCCGGTGATCACCGCCTGGGAGGCGATGACGGTGGCCGCGGTGGCCAGGATGACGAGCGGTACCCGTCCCCACTCGGGCGCCAGGAGGAAGAAGGAGCCGTTCACGTTGGCGGGGTCCTTCAGGATGAGGGCCGCCTGTCCGAGGTAGCTCAGGACCAGGGTCGGGAGGACGAGGAAGGTCCAGGCCCGGGTGATCGACCGGCGGCCGAAGTGGCCCATGTCCGCGTACAGCGCCTCGGCGCCGGTGAAGGCCAGGACGACGGCCGCGAGGGCGAAGAAGGCGACGTCGAAGTGGTTGACCAGGAAGTCGACGGCGTACGTGGGCGACAGCGCGCGCAGGACGTTCGGCTCGTCGGCGATGCCGGCGACTCCGAGCGAGCCGATGGTGAGGAACCAGACGATCATGATCGGCCCGAACAGCTTGCCGACGGCCTCGGAACCGCGTCGCTGGCCGAGGAACAGCAGCACGATGATCGCCGTGGTGATCGGGATGATGAGCTCGTCCATGCCCGGGTCGACGACCTTGAGGCCCTCGACCGCGGACAGCACGGACATGGCCGGTGTGATCATGCTGTCACCGAGGAACAGGGCGGCGCCGAATATGCCGAGTGCCGCCAGCCAGACCGCGGTGCGTCGGCCCCGGCTCGCGAGCTTCTGCTGGAGCAGGGTGATCAGCGCCATGATCCCGCCCTCGCCGTCGTTGTCCGCGCGCATCGCGAGCGAGACGTAGGTGACGGAGACGATGAGGATGACCGACCAGAAGACCAGGGACACGACGCCGTAGACGTTTTCGGTGTTCAGCGGCACCGGGTGCGGGTCGTCGGGGTTGAACAGGGTCTGCATCGTGTAGATCGGGCTGGTGCCGATGTCGCCGAACACCACGCCGAGCGCGCCGACGATCAGGCCCAGTCGCGCCGTGTCGCGTACGACGGCCTTGCCGCTGCCAGGCGGTCGTTTTCCTGCTTCGGTCTGTATCGCCTGCACTCGTCGCAACTTTCACTCGGCGAGCCGGTCCGAGTCGGTAGCCCGGTGACGACCTCGCACTGTTCCGGCGCCGTACCGGGCCCGCGCGCTTGGTTGCGTGACCCGATCAGCTGCCCAAGTAGAAGTAGTGTCGTGCTGCGGTGTCAAACCCGTGCGACCAGCGACGACGGCCTGCGACTGCTGCGCCGCCTCCCGTGAACGACGGCCCGCCGCCGGGAGCCGGGGCGGCGCCGGGCCGTCGGCGAACGGCCCGGCGCCGCGACGGCCGGATCAGGACAGCGTGACGTCGTCGTACAGGGTGTACGTCGGGTCGCCCGCGTAGTCGTCGTCGTGGTTGACCAGGGTCAGCGTGTAGCTGTGCCCGGCCGTGACGGCGGCCGTCACCTGGGACCAAGTGGTCATGTCGGTACAGGTCCTGGGCAGCACGGTGGTGGTGGCGCCGGTGGTGTTGTCGGTCAGGGTCGCGGTGGCCCAGTCGTAGGCGACGGTGTCGGACGTGGTCATCCGGTACCAGAAGGACAGCTGCGTGGTGCCGCTCGGCGCGGTGAAGGTCTGGGAGAGCGACGAGTCGCCGTTGGTCGCCGTGGTGGCGCCCAGCATGGCCGCGTACGTCCCGCTGTGGGTGGCCGTGGTGGTGGTGCTCGCACTGCCGGAGGCCGTCCAGCCGGTCAGACCGCCGGCCTCGAAGGTGCCGTTGACCAGGCCTGCGGCGGACGGCGGGGTCTGGTTGCCGCTCGGGCCCGGGTCGGTGGTGCTCACCGCTCCGGTCTCGATGTGGCCGGCCAGGCGGCGCAGGAAGCCGTCGGAGGTGTTGGCGGTGACGGTCAGGTCGTACCAGCCGCTCTCGGTGGCGAAGGAGGCGCCGACCGGGGCGGAGGCGGTGGTCCCGGCCGGGACGGTGTACGTCCAGGGGCCGCCGGTGCCGTAGGTGTTGTCCGTGACGGTGACGGTGGCCGCCGTACCGCCGGTGTTGGTGAAGGCCAGGTTCAGCTTGTTGTCGGCGGTGTCGTAGCCGGAGGCGACCTCGACCAGTGCCGCGCCGCTCGCGCAGGCGGTGGTGCGGTTGCCGGCGAAGCGGCGGTGGAAGCCGTTGGGGCCGTAGAGCGAGAGGTCGTAGGCGCCGGTCGGGGTCCCGGCCACCCAGTTGTCGGAGACGGTGGCGCCGGCGCCGACGGTGTAGAGCCACGGGCCGTCGGTGCGGTAGGCGTTCGGGTAGACGTAGTAGACGACCCCCGCCGTACCGGTGTTGGTCATGTCGATCCAGAACTTCCCGCCCGCGCAGTCGGTTCGGCCGTTGGCGTTCGGCTGCCACGGCAGGGCGCGGGCCGGACGGGTGCCGGACTCCTGGGCGGGCATCGCCTGGGTGCCGGGGACGGCCGGTGCCGGGAGGGTGCTGCACTGGTTGTCCGCGCCGGAGACGTAGGTGCCGGTGTCGGGCAGCGCGGGCCAGCTGGTGTCCTGGCCGGTGAAGCCGAAGACGGACGTCAGGTCACCGCTGACGGCGCGGCGCCAGGCGCTGATGTTGGGTTCCTGGACGCCGAAGCGCTGCTCCAGGAAGCGGATCACCGACGTGTGGTCGAAGACCTGGGAGTTGACGTAACCGCCCCGGGTCCACGGCGAGACCACGATGAGCGGGACGCGCGGGCCCATGCCGATCGCCTGGCCGCCCGAGATCTCACCGGTGGTGGGGACGGAGCTGATGCCCTGGCTGGAGGAGGCCGGCGGGATCGGCGGCGGGACGTGGTCGAAGAAGCCGCCGTTCTCGTCGTAGTTGAGGATGAAGGCGGTCTGCGACCAGACGCTCTGGTTGGCCGCCAGCACCTTGAGCAGCCGCGCGGACAGGTCCTCGCCGTACGCGGGCTTGTAGTTGGCGTGCTCGGAGAGCGAGGCCGGGGCGACGATCCAGGAGACCTGCGGCAGGGTGCCGGCGTTGACGTCCTTCTGGAAGGCGGCGACCAGGTCGGGGACGATGGCCATGCCCTTGTCGTACAGCGGCGAACCCGGCTTGGCGTTCTTGAAGTTGGCGAACCAGGCGAGGGCGTTGTCGTCGAAGTTGTCGCTCTGCTGGTACACCTTCCAGCTGATCCCGGCGGCCTCCAGCCGTTCCGCGTACGTGGTCCAGCTGAAGCCAGCCGCCGGCTCGGTGTTGTCGAGGACGGCGGACCGGCCCACCGAGAGGCCGTTGGAGCCGGTGAACAGGTGCAGGCGGTTCGGGTTGGTCTGGGTCAGCGTGGAGCAGAAGTAGTGGTCGCAGATGGTGAAGGCGTCGGCGAGCGCGTAGTAGAACGGCAGGTCGGTGCGGTTGAAGTAGCCCATGCCGAGGCCCGGGACGCGGGCGGTGTTCCAGGCGTCGTACTTTCCGCCGTGCCAGATCGCGGTGTCGACCGGGTAGCTCATCGCGGGCGCGCTGGCGCAGGTCGCGCTGGTGGTGCCAGTGTCCATCCGGAACGGCAGGATGTAGCCGTCGGAGTTCGAATACGGCTGGTAGAACACGGACTTGCCGCTGGGCAGGTTGATCGCGTTCCGGTCGCCGAAGCCCCGGACACCGTTCATCGTGCCGTAGTAGTGGTCGAAGGCGCGGTTCTCCTGCATGAAGATCACGACGTGCTGGACGTCGTTGATGGTGCCACTGACCGCGGGGGCGGCGAGGGCCTTCTGCAGGGACTCGGGGAGGACGGAGAACGCGGCGGTCGCGCCGGCGGCGGCCGCGGCGAGACCCATGAACGAGCGGCGGGAGACGGGGGTCACGAGGGGCTCCTCTTGTCTTGACAAGTTGCTTCCCGACTTGGCTGGACAAGTTTGAGGAGCGCGGGCGCACCGGGACCACCCTCGTGCAGTGAACGCCTCCGGTCCGCGCGATGACGCGGACATGGCCTGGCGGCGGGGCGGATCGGGGTCCGGACCACGGCGCGATCAGGGTGCGGACACGCGGAAGCCGCCGGGGGCGGGACGCACCCCCGGCGGCTGCTACGACGGTCGGATCAGACGGCGGGCCGGGCCTCCGGCAGCGACGGGATGTCGGCGACGCTGTCCAGCACGTGGGTCTGCGGGTGCCCCTCGAAGTCTGCGCGGGTGAGCTCTCCGGTCAGGACGCCGATCACCACACCGGCCCCGGCGTTGGCACCGGCCTCGACATCGACGACGGTGTCGCCGGCCGCCAGCACCCGACGGGTGTCGATGACCCCGGTCTTCTCCATCGCCCGGTGGATCATGTGCGGCGCCGGACGCCCGCGCGGGACCTCGTCCGAGGTGACGACGGCGTCGAGGTTGCCGCCCTCGCCCGTGGACCAGCCGAGCGACTCCAGCAGCGGGTACGCGACGTCGTCGCTGAAGCCGGTGGTCAGGGCGACCTTGATGCCGCGTCGGCGCAGCTCGGCCAGGGCCTCCTCGACGCCGGGGATGGCCCGCGGGGGAGTGGCCCGGTAGGCCTCGCGCAGGAACTCGCGGAAGGCCGCGTAGCCGTCCTCGACGAGTTCCGGGGTCGGGGTGCCGCCGCCGAGGCGGACCAGGGCGGCGATGGCCTCGCGCTTGTCGGTGCCCATCCAGGTCTGGAGGTCGGCCTCGGCGACCGGCACCCCGGTGCGCTCGACGGCGGTGCGCAGGGCCCGGTAGACGGCACCGTCCTCGTTGATGGTGGTCCCGGCCATGTCCAGGGCGGCGAGCTCGATCACGATGTCAGTCCTCTTCGGTGCGGTAGCGGCCGATGACGGTACGGCCGTTGATGGTGTTCTCGATGGTGAAGGTGGCCATGGCGGGCAGGTAGCGGTCGTCCGCGTCCTCCAGCGGCACGCCCTGGCTCGACGTGGTGAGCCGCCGCACGCGCAGCAGCGGGGCGCCGACGGCGACGTGCAGGAGCTCGGCGTCGCCCGGTTCGGCGGCGACGGCGTCGATGGTGTGCCGGGCGTGGTGCAGGTCGACCTCGCGGCGCAGCAGCTCCTCGTAGACGGACCCGCTGTCCGGGTCGAAGTCGAACAGGATCCGGCCGACCTCGTGGACGAAGGTGGAGCGCTCCAGCATGGCCGGAACGCCGTCCAGCAGTCGCAGCCGGACCAGTTCGACGACCGGTTCGCCCTCGGTGAGACCGAGCCGGGCCGCCGCCTCCGGGGTAGCCCGCCGGCGGGCCACCTCGACGGTCGTCTGCCCGGGCTCGCGGCCGATGCTGCGGGCCCACTGGGTGAAGGACAGGAAGGTGCCGAACGGCTGGGAGGGGGCCGAGCGGCGGGCGACCGGCGGTTTTCCGCGGCCGCCGACCAGGCTGCCCTCACGGCGCAGCATGGCCAGGGCCTGACGGACCGGGCCGCGGGAGGTGCCGAACTCGGCGCAGAGCTGCGACTCGCTGGGCACCGGCTCGCCCTCGGGCCACTCGCCGGACTCGATGCGGCGCTGGAACTCGGCGCCGAGCCGTTGGTGGAGAGGAAGCTCATCACTTGTCTTCACAAGCTGACTATGACACTCGGGGGCGGTACTTCTCAAGGCGGGGCCACCTGCGGGTTTTCCGGGACGGCCGTCCGTCCCCGGTGTTCGTCGAGCGGATGAACAGGCGGTAACTTGTACATACATCTCTTGACCTCGACGCCCATCAACCCGGAACCTGGAGCCATGAGCAGCAGCACACCCACCACCGCCCCCGTCGGATCCCGTACGCACACCCCCGCCGCGCCCGGCCGCAGCGACGTGGTGATCGTCGGGGCCGGCATCATCGGCCTGGCCCACGCCTTCGAAGCGCTGAGCAAGGGGCTGTCCGTCACCGTCGTCGACCGCGACCGGCGGCCCGTCGGCGCCTCGGTCCGCAACTTCGGCCACTGCTGCATCAGCGCCCAGGACGGCGAACTGCTCGCCCTCGCCCAGCGTTCCCGGCCCGGCTGGCTGCGCGCCGCCGAGGCCGCCGGCATCTGGGCCGCGGAGGCCGGCACCCTGGTGGTCGCCCGGTCGGCGACCGAGGCGGCCGTCCTGGAGGAGCTGCGCGCCGAGCGCGGCGGCGACGCCGTCGAGCTGCGCACCGCCGCGCAGACGGCCGAGCTGCTGGGCCGCGCGGCCGGGGCGGCCGGCGACCTGGTGGGCGGCGCGCTGCTGCCCGCCGACCTGCGGGTGAACCCGCGCGAGGCGGCGCCCGGCCTGGCCCGCTGGGTGGCCGAGCAGTCGCAGGGCCGGATCCTGTGGGGCACCGCCGTCACCGGAGTCGAATCCGGGACGGTGCACACCACCCGCGGCCCGGTCCACGGTGACCGGATCCTGATCTGCGTCGGCCACGACCTGGACTACCTGTTCCCCGACATCGCGGAGGACCACGGGGTCCAGCGCTGCCGGCTCACCATGGCGCGGGCCGAGGCCCCGGCCGGCTTCCGCACCGACTCCGCGGTGCTGACGGCCACTTCGATGCTCCGCTACGACGCCTTCACCTCCCGCCCGTCGGCCGCCGGGCTGCGGGAGGAGGTGCTCGGGCACAGCGCGGAGCTGTTGGAGATCGGCGCCAACGTGATGTTCACGAGGCTCCCGGACGGCACCGTGCTGGTCGGAGACTCGCACCACTACGACGCCACCACGCCGCCGTTCATCGGCGAGCGCACCTATGAGCTGCTGATCGGGGCCGTCGCCGAGGTCCTGGGCGTCGAGCGCCTGCGGATCCTCGAACGCTGGCAGGGTGTCTACGCCAGCAGCCCCCGCGGCCCGCTGCTGGTGCGCGACCTGGCGCCGGGGGTCCGGGCGATCTCGGTCACCTCGGGCATCGGCATGACGCTGTCCTTCGGCCTCGCGGCCGCCACCTTCGACGGCACGCTCGCCCCGACCGCCTGACCGGCCGGGCTCGCCCGAGCCGCCTGACCTCCTGATCCGCTCGTCCGGGCCGCCCGGTGGCTGGTGCCACCGGGCGGCCCCGTTCGGGTTGCGGCCCGCCCCGAAAGGGGAACCAAGTTGGGCACTTGACTAGACAAGTGGTCAACGGCAGTGGCCGAACCTTGCGGTGCTGCGGTGTGACGCCACCTCCAACGGCGGCACCCGGTCCGCCATCGTCACCTTCCGTGCTGGAATCGACTCCCTGCGTGAGAGGATCTCGGGGTCAGTGCGACCCGAACGCAAAGGACAGAACACATGGCCGAGCGCCAGAACGGCACCGTGAAGTGGTTCAACGACGAGAAGGGCTACGGCTTCATCACCCCGGAGTCGGGCCCTGACCTCTTCGTACACTTCCGTGCGATCGAGGGGAGCGGTTTCAAGTCGCTGGTCGAGGGTCAGAAGGTCACCTTCGAGGCCGTCCAGGGCCAGAAGGGGATGCAGGCCGACAAGGTCCAGGTCGTGGGGTAGCGATCGCCGCACCGGTGGGAGGTGACTTCGGCCCGGCCGACCGGGGTCCCGGCTCGACGGCCCTGCCCCGGTCCGGCCGGGGCCGGTGTCGCGGGTCTGGCCGTGCACCGGGATCCAGGGCGCTGGGGATCCTCGCAAGCCGGGACGTCGCTCGCCGGCTCCTGGCCTCGCGCCTTGCGGGCAGGATTGACCGACTTCTCGTCAGATGCGCCGAGGCCGCGCCTCGTCGCATCTGCGTCGTCGCCACGCACGTGAGGTCCGGGGGGAGCCTCAGGCCAGGAAGCCCCGCAGCAGTGCGGCCGTAGCGGCGAGGTGTTCCTCGGTGGCGCGTCGGGCGGCGTCACCGTCGCCGGCGAGGATCGCCCGGACCATCGCCCGGTGCTGCTCGGCGGCGTGCTCGATGTTCCGGTCCAGCATGGGGATGGCGTTGAGCAGGTCGTTGAGACGCATCCTGGCCTCGGCGATGGCCGTGGCAAGGGTGGGGGAGCCGGTGAGCTCGCCGATGGCGAGGTGGAAGCGCGAGTCCAGCTGGCGGTACTGCTCCGGCGGGGCTCCCTCCAGGTCGGTCAGCCGGCTCTCCAGGTGGGCCCGCTGGCCGGGGGAGAGGGGGCGACGGGCGGCCGCCTCGGCGGCGCCGACCTCCAGCACCTGGCGGTAGGTCAGCGCGTCCTCCAGTGCGCCGCCGAGGTCGCGGGCCGCGCGGCGCAGGTCGGCGACGTCCGGTGCGGGCAGCCGGTAGGTGACGAAGGTGCCGCCGTACCGGCCGCGGCGGGGTTCGACACAGCCGGCCTGCTGCAGCGTGCGGAGCGCCTCGCGCAGGGTCTCCCGGCTGACGCCGAGTCGGGCGGCGAGATCCCGTTCGGCGGGCAGTCGGTCGCCGAGGTCGAAGACGCCGAGCTTGATCGCCTGGAGCAGCCTCTCGACGGTCTCCTCGAAGGCGTTGCCGGTCCGGACGGGGCGGAAGATCGCCCCGGCCTGCCAGTCGAGCCGCGCCTGCTCACGTGTTTCGTCCACGTCCACGCCGGAATCGTACCTATGAACGGGTTCCCCGGACTCGTTCCCTCCTCGCTCTTGACGCGGCCCCGATCCAGCCGGAACGATGCTGCTCACCCACCCCAATGGACTGATTCCAGGCCATTGAAGAGCCGTCCGACCGTCGAACTCGTCGGGGCGACCGCGCCACGCCGTCGTGGCCGCGTGCTCCCCGGCACACCCTCAACCCCCAGGGGTGCCCATGACCGACGCACGCTCACCCGACCACCCTGCCCCCGAACTGTTTCCGACGAACACCGCCCCCGTTTCCGCCGACGAACAACGGCTCCGCGAGCTGGGCTACACCCAGGAGCTGGCCCGCTCGATGTCCGGGTTCTCCAACTTCGCCGTCTCCTTCTCCATCGTCTCCATCCTGTCCGGCTGCCTGACCCTGTACGGGACGGGGATGAACACCGGCGGCCCCGCGATGATCATCTGGGGCTGGCCGGTGGTCGGCCTCCTCACGCTCTGCGTCGGCCTGGCGATGGCCGAGATCTGTTCCAGCTACCCGACGGCCGGCGGGCTCTACTACTGGTCCGCCAAGCTGACCCGCACCCGCGGCCCGGCCTGGAGCTGGTTCACCGGCTGGTTCAACTTCCTCGGCCAGGTCGCGGTGACCGCGAGCGTCGACTACGGTGCCGCGTTCTTCACCAACGCCTTCCTGACGCTCCGCTTCGGCGTCGAGGCCAGCCCCGCGCACACCATGGAGATCTTCGCGGTCATCCTGGTGGTGCACGGCCTGCTCAACACCTTCGGGGTACGCCTGGTCGCGGTCCTCAACAGCGTGTCCGTGTGGTGGCACCTGATCGGCGTCGCGATCATCGTCGGCGCGCTGGCGTTCCTCCCCGAGCGGCACGCCTCCGTCTCCTTCGTCCTCACCGAGTTCGTCGACAACACCGGTTTCCACAACCAGTTCTACGTCGCGATGCTCGGCCTGCTGATGGCCCAGTACACCCTCACCGGCTACGACGCCTCCGCGCACATGACCGAGGAGACCCACGACGCCGCCCGCTCAGGCCCCCGGGGCATCGTCAACGCCATCACCGTCTCCCTGGTGGCGGGCTGGATCCTGCTGCTCGGCATCACCTTCGCCATCCGCGACTACGACGGCGCGCTCAACAGCAACACCCAGGTCCCGCCCGCGCAGATCTTCATCGACGCGATCGGCGACGGCGGCGCCCAGCTGCTCCTGCTCATCGTCATCGGCGCCCAGTTCTTCTGCGGCATGGCCTCCGTCACCGCCAACTCCCGCATGATCTACGCCTTCTCCCGCGACGGCGCGCTCCCCGGCTCCCGCCTGTGGCACCGCATCTCCCCGCGCACCCAGACCCCGACCAACGCCGTCTGGCTGGCGACCGGCGGCGCCCTGCTGCTCGGACTGCCCGCGCTCTGGAACACCACCGCCTACACCGCCGTGACCTCCATCTCCGTCATCGGCCTCTACATCTCCTACGTCATCCCGGTGTACCTGCGGCTGCGTCAGGGCGAGGACTTCCCGCGCGGCCCCTGGCACCTGGGCCGCTGGAGCCGGCCGATAGGCATCGTCGCGGTCGGCTGGACGGCGGTGATCACCGTCCTGTTCATGCTCCCCACCGCCAGCCCGATCACCGCCGAGAGCTTCAACTACACCCCCGTCGCCGTGGCCGTCGTGCTGGGCTTCGCCGGCCTGTGGTGGCTGGCCTCCGCCCGCCACTGGTTCACCGGGCCCCACGTCAACGCAGAGCCGAAGGCCCCCGACGCCCCGGACACCGAACTGGAGACCCGATGACCACCCCCCGGCTCACCCTCGACGAAGTGCGCGCCCGCGTCGCCGACGGGTCCGTCGACACCGTCGTGCTGGCCATGACCGACATGCAGGGGCGCCTCCAGGGCAAGCGCGTCGCCGCCGAGTACTTCCTCGACGACGTGGTGCCCGGCGCCGCGGAGGGCTGCGGCTACCTACTGGCCGTCGACGTCGACATGAACACCGTCGACGGGTACGAGATCTCGTCCTGGGAGAACGGTTACGGTGACCTGACGCTGCGCCCCGACCTCGCCACCCTGCGGTCCGTCCCCTGGCACCCCGCCACCGTCATGGTCCAGTGCGACGTCGTCCACCACGACGGCACGCCGGTCGCCGTCTCCCCGCGGCAGGTCCTGCAGCGCCAGCTGGACCGGCTGGCCGGCTACGGCTGGCAGGCCCAGGCCGCCACCGAGCTGGAGTTCATCGTCTTCCGGGACAGCTACGAACAGGCCTGGGACAAGGACTACACCCGCCTCACCCCGGCCAACCAGTACAACGTCGACTACTCCATCCTCGGCACCGGCCGGATCGAACCCCTGCTGCGCCGGCTCCGCAACGGCATGGCCGGCGCCGGCCTCACCGTCGAGTCCGCCAAGGGCGAGTGCAACCTCGGCCAGCACGAGATCGCCTTCAAGTACGCCGACGCCCTCACCACCTGCGACAACCACGTCGTCTACAAGACCGGTGCCAAGGAGATCGCCGCCCAGGAGGGCTGCAGCCTCACGTTCATGGCGAAGTACGACGAACGCGAGGGCAACTCCTGCCACATCCATCTGAGCCTGCGCGACGAGCAGGGCGCCCCGGTGTTCGCCGGTGACCGTCCGCACGGCTTCTCCCGCACCATGGAGCACTTCATCGCCGGACAGCTCGCCTGCCTCGCCGACTTCGCCCTGCTGCTCGCACCCACCGTCAACTCCTACAAGCGCTACGTGCCCGGCAGCTTCGCACCCACCGCGATCGCCTGGGGCCGCGACAACCGCACCTGCGCCCTGCGCGTGGTCGGTCACGGCCCTTCACTGCGCTTCGAGAACCGCGTCCCCGGCGGCGACGTCAACCCGTACCTCGCGGTCGCCGCCCTGATCGCGGCCGGACTGCACGGCGTCGAGCAACAGCTCGAACTCGAACCGGAGTTCACCGGCAACGCGTACGCCTCCGCCGCGCCCCGGGTGCCCGCCACCCTGCGCGACGCGGTCGACGCCTTCGAACGCAGCGCCGTCGCCACCGAGGCCTTCGGCAAGGACGTCGTCCGGCACTACACCCACGCCGGACGCACCGAACTGGCCTCCTACGAGCGGGCGGTGACCGACTGGGAGCGGCGCCGCGGATTCGAGCGGCTGTGAACCGCGCCGACCGCCGACCGCTGATCGGCATCACCAGCTACCAGGACGACGCCGGCTGGTCCGTCTGGAACCAGCGCGCCTCCCTCGTGCCCCAGACGTACGTCGACGCCGTCGTCCGGGCGGGCGGCACCCCGGTGCTGCTGCCACCGCAACCCGGCGGGGCCGACCACCTGCTCGACGCCCTGGACGGGCTCGTCCTCGCCGGCGGACCGGACATCGACCCGGCCCGGTACGAGGCGACCGCCGATGCACGCACCGGCCCGCCCCACCACGCCCGCGACGACTGGGAGAGCCGGCTCCTGGGCACCGCCCTGGCCCGGGACCTGCCGGTGCTCGGCATCTGCCGCGGCATGCAGCTGCTCAACGTCGAACTCGGCGGCACCCTCCTCCAGCACCTGCCCGACGAGAGCCACCAGATCGTCCCCGCCCGCTTCGTCCGCCACCGGGTCGGCCTGGTGGACGGCAGTCGGCTCGCCGCCGTCCTGGGGGCGGCCGCCGAGGTCTCCTGCTACCACCACCAGGCCGTCGACCGGCTCGGCACCGGTCTGCGGGTCACCGCCTGGAGCGCGGACGGCGTCGTCGAGGCGCTCGAACTTCCCGGCCACCGCTTCGCATTGGGCGTCCAGTGGCACCCCGAGACCGACCCGGACGACGCGCGGGTCCTCCGCGCGCTCGTCACCGCCAGTCAGACCACCTCCACGCACAGGGAGACAGCTCCATGACCGAACCGGACCTCTTCGAGGTCGTCAACCCCGCCACCGAGGAGGTGATCACCACCGTCGAACTGGCCGGCCTCGCCGAAACCGATGCCGCCGTCGCCCGCGCCCGCGCCGCCTTCGACACCTGGCGCCGGGTGGCACCCGCCGACCGAGCTCGGCTGCTGCGCTCCTTCGCCGCCGCCGTCGACGCCGACCGTGAGCACCTTGCCGTCCTGGAGGTCGCCAACGCCGGCCACACCATCGGCAACGCGCGCTGGGAGGCAGGCAACGCGCGTGACGTCATCGAGTACTACGCCGCCGCGCCCGAGCGGCTGTTCGGCCGACAGATCCCGGTGTCCGGCGGCATCGATGTCACCTTCCAGGAACCGATCGGCGTGGTCGGGGTCATCGTGCCGTGGAACTTCCCGATGCCGATCGCCGCCTGGGCCCTGGCCCCGGCGCTGGCCGCCGGCAACACCGTCATCGTCAAACCGGCCGAACTCACCCCGCTCACCGCCCTGCGCCTCGGCGAACTCGCCCTCCAGGCCGGGATCCCGGAAGGCGTGCTGCAGATCCTGCCCGGCCGCGGCCCGGTGGTCGGACAGCGCTTCGTCACCCACCCCGACGTGCGCAAGGTGGTGTTCACCGGCTCGACCCGGGTCGGCAAGGAGATCATGGCGGGCTGCGCCGCCCAGGTGAAGCCCGTCACCCTCGAACTCGGCGGCAAGAGCGCCAACATCGTCTTCGCCGACGCCGACCTCGCCAAGGCCGCCGCGACGGCCCCGTACGCGGTCTTCGACAACGCCGGCCAGGACTGCTGCGCCCGCTCCCGGATCCTGGTCGAGGCGTCCGTGTTCGACGACTTCCTGGCGCTCCTGGAGCCGGCCGTCCGCGGTGTGCGGGTCGGCGACCCGGGCGACGAGAAAACCGAGATGGGGCCGCTGATCTCAGCCGCCCACCGGGAGCGGGTCGCCTCCTACGTCCCGGACGGGTCGGCCGTCGCCTTCCGCGGCAGCGCCCCCGACGGGCCCGGCTTCTGGTACCCGCCGACCGTCCTCGCGCCCGTGCGGCACGACGACCGCGTCTTCACCGAGGAGATCTTCGGCCCGGTCGTCGCGGTCGTCCCGTTCCGCGACGAACAGGACGCCCTGCGCATCGCCAACGCCACCGAGTACGGGCTTTCCGGCTCCATCTGGACCAGGGACGTCGGGCGCGCACTGCGGGTCTCGCGCGGCGTGGACGCCGGCAACCTGTCCGTCAACTCGCACTCCTCGGTGCGCTACACCACGCCGTTCGGCGGCTTCAAGCAGTCCGGCCTCGGTCGCGAGCTCGGCCCGGACGCCCTCGACGCCTTCACCCAGACCAAGAACGTCTTCATCTCCACGGAGGAGTGATCAGCATGACCCAGCGACTCGACGGCCGGGTGGCCGTCATCACCGGCGCAGGCAGCGGCATCGGCCTGGCGACCGCCCGCCGCTTCGCCGCCGAGGGCGCCAAGGTGGTCTGCGTCGACCTCGACGCGGAGACCGGCGCCAAGGCCGCGAACGAGGTCGGCGGCCTGTTCATCGAGGCCGACGTCACCGACGAGCAGGCGGTACGCGACCTCTTCCAGCGGGTCGTCGACGAGTACGGCCGGCTCGACATCGCCTTCAACAACGCGGGCATCTCGCCGCCGGACGACGACTCCATCCTCACCACCGGCCTGGACGCCTGGAAGCGGGTCCAGGAGGTCAATCTGACCAGCGTCTACCTGTGCTGCAAGTACGCGATCCCGCACATGCAGCGCCAGGGCAAGGGGTCGATCATCAACACCGCCTCGTTCGTCGCGGTGATGGGCGCCGCCACCTCGCAGATCTCCTACAGCGCCTCCAAGGGCGGAGTGCTGGCCATGTCCCGCGAGCTGGGAGTGCAGTTCGCCCGCGAGGGCATCCGGGTCAACGCGCTCTGCCCCGGCCCGGTGAACACCCCGCTGCTGCAGGAACTGTTCGCCAAGGACCCGGAGCGGGCGGCCCGTCGACTGGTCCACATCCCGCTCGGCCGCTTCGCCGAGCCCGAGGAGATCGCCGCAGCGGTGGCCTTCCTCGCCTCCGACGACTCGTCCTTCATGACCGCCAACACCTTCCTCGTGGACGGCGGCATCTCCGGCGCCTACGTGACGCCGCAGTAGCGGAGCCCACCCCGGAGGACACCGACGGCTCGCCCCCCCGTGACAGGGGCGGGCGAGCCGGAGCCTGGCCAGGGTGCTTCAACCGGTTCGCTCCGGACCGCCCGAACGAGGCCGCCCTGGTATGGCGGGCTGCCTAACCCGCCAGCCGGGCGATGTCATCGGCGATACCACCCAAGGGCCCGACCGTGCCGATCGAACGGAACCAGTCCCACAACTCGACCGCGTGGTAGAGCCGGTAGAGTTCGAGCCGCTCGACGGCGTCGGCGGGAAGCGGCCCGTAGCCTTCGAACAGCGCGCTGCGTTCCGGCTCACCTCGGCCGAGGGAGTAGTAGTCGGTCTTGGCCAGGTCGATCAGTGGGTCTGCGGCGATCGCGTTCTCGACATCAATCACGCCGGTCACCTCCCAGCCGCCCGGACGCTGTGCGACGAGCACGTTGCCCTCATGCAGGTCGTTGTGGCAGAGCACGGCGGTCTCGCAGTTGTCGAACAGCGCCCCGTCACGCTCGACCCGCCGCGCGACCGCGTCGTGCAGCCGGCCGTCGCCGCCCAGAACCTTGAATTCCGCGAGCTTCTTGGCGAACTGGTGCCGCATGTAGCTCCCGTTGTCGAAGCGTGGATCGAGGATGCGGTCGGTCACATACCCGTAGGCCTCCTGGCCGATCTGATGAATCGTGGCCAAGGCGGCGCCCATCTCCCGGTAGAACCAGGGAATTCGTGCCGAGCCCAGATCCTTCGACGCCTCGGACAACGGGCGCCCCTCAAGCAGGCTCAGGATCGTGACGGCCCGGCCTCCAGGCCCTCCGCCCGGCGTGTGGTGCAGCACGCTCGGCACCGGCAGGGAACCAAGGCTCGCGAGCATCCGATGGACGCGAACCTCCTTTGCCTGCTTCCACGCCCACTCGGGCGCATACACCTTGAAGATCGCGCCGTGGGCAGGATCAGCACAGCGCAGCTCGTACACCGCGCTCAACTGGCCGCCCGTACGCGGCACCACTTCGATCACCTCGGCGTCGGGGAACACCTCCCGCAGCAGCCCTTCGGCCCACACGGTCCCGGGAGGCAACTGATCCGGCTGTGACATGCGTAGACCATATGCACCGAGGTGCAACACGGCAATCGGTTGTCACGCGCTGTCCGCCGACAGACCCGAAAGAGTTCGCCCCCCAGCTCCCGGTGCCAGTACTCCAAGTCCGACAGCATCGCCGTCGCCCTGGTGGCCGAGGTCGCGACCGGCTCGGGCGGGCGCAGCTGACCCTGAATCAGGGAACTGACTCTAGGTCAGGCGTGTCCGAGTCGGGCATGCGAGCATGGCCGGATGACTGTGAGTTCCCATGAGCTGTACGAGCTGCACCGGGTGACGACGCCGGTCCTGGAGATCGCCTACCACCGGGTCGGCGAGCGCCGCCGGGAGGCCGACGTTCCGGTGATCCTGCTGCACGGTTTCCCCTACGACGTGCGGGCCTACGACGAGGTGGCGCGGCTGCTCGCGGAGGCCGGCCGGGAGGTGCTGGTGCCGTACCTGCGCGGCTACGGGCCGACCAGGTTCCTGGCTGAGGACACCCGGCGAAGCGGCCAGCAGGCCGCGCTCGCGCAGGACTTGCTGGAGTTCATGGACGCGCTGGGGATCGAGCGGGCCGTGGTCGCCGGCTACGACTGGGGCGGGCGCGCGGCCTGCGCGGCGGCGGCGCTGTGGCCGGAGCGGGTCCACGGCCTGGTCACAGCGGGGGGCTATCTCGTCCAGGACATCGCTCGCGCGATGGAGCCGGCCGGACCGGAGGCGGAGCGCAACCTTTGGTACCAGTACTACTTCCATTCCGAGCGGGGGCGTCAGGGTCTGGAGCGGAACCGCGAGGAGCTGTGCGGGCTTCTCTGGCGGCTCTGGTCTCCGACCTGGCCGAAGGTTCAGGAGGCCTTCGCCGCCTCGGCCGCCAGCCTGTACAATCCGGACTTCGTGGACGTCGCGATCCACTCCTACCGCCACCGCTACGGCCTGGTCGAAGGTGACCCGCGCTACCAGGAGTTGGAAGACGCGCTGGCCGGCCGGCCGACCATCGTGGCCCCCGCGGTGGTGCTGGTCGGCGAGGAGAACGGGGTGATCCCCGCCGCCGACCAGACCAGCATCGAGCGCTTCACCGGCCCGTGCGAGGTGCGGACCCTGCCTGGCGTGGGTCACAACGTCCCGCAGGAGGCCCCCGAGGCCTTCGCCGAGGCGATCCTGGGACTGCCCGATTGAGTTTGCTCGATCGAGCCGGTCCGGCCGAGCCCGACGGTGAGCGGGGCGGCCGGCGCCGCTATCCTGCGACATATGATCAACTCGTATGAGGCCCTTGACGATTCCGGCGTCGCGATAGCGGCGGCCCGGGCCGGCGCGGGTGTGGTGCGCGGCATGTACGGCCGGCGGCTCGCCCGGATCGACAAGGGCGCGGGGGACTTCGCCACGGCTGCGGACGTCGAGGCGGAGCAGGCGATCCTCGGGGTCATCCGAGCCGCTCGGCCCGATGACTCCGTGCTGGGCGAGGAGGGCGGGCAGCAGGGGGCGGCGCGGTCCGCGCGCCAGTGGCTGGTGGATCCCCTGTGCGGCACCCTCAACTACGCCGTCGGCGGCATGCTGGTGGCCGTCAACGTGGCGCTGCGCGGCGGTGCGGCGGCGGTCGCCGACCCGTTCAGCGGCGAGGTGTTCTTCACCGACGGCGAGACCGCCTGGGTGCGGAGCGAGGGCGCCGACGCCCGACTGGAGCCCACGGCCACGACCCGGCTCGTGGACGTCAATCTGGACCCGCCCTTCCCCCACGCGGAGACGTTCCGGGCGGTGGACCTGCTGGCCCACACCGGCTTCGTCGCGGGGTTCCGGCCGCGGGTCGTCTCCACGTCGCTCGCGCTGGCCTGGGTCGCGGCGGGGAAGCGCGCGGCGTACGTCACCGACGGCGGAGACCTGTCCGGGAGCGTGCACTTCGCCGCCGGGATCGCCCTGTGCCGGGCGGCCGGCTGCGTGGTCACCGGGATCGACGGCGCCCCGCTCGGCGAAGCGGGCCGCGGGCTCGTCGTGGCGGCCGACGGCGAGGCCCACGAACAGCTGATGTCGATGATCCGTTCCTGAGGTCCCGGGAGCGAGACGCCTCGGCAGGCATCCCGCTACCCGGTGACCTCCGGTCCGGCGGGGGCCGTGCGCGGCTCGGCCCCCGCCGGCGGCGCGCCTAGCAGCAGCCGCAGCGCCAGGCGGACCCGTGGTGAGGAGAGGTCGACCGTCGTCACCTCGGCCATCCGTTGCAGCCGGTAGCGCAGGGTGTCGGGGTGGATCCGCAACTCCCGTGCCGCGTCCTTCGGTTCGCCGTAGTGGTCCAGCCAGGCGGCGAGCGTGGGCAGGAACGACGTGTCGTGCGCCTCGTCGTGCGCGCGCAGGTCCGGCAGGGGGCCGCCGAGCAGGTCGGCGTCGGGCCCGAGCGCAGTGCGGGCGCGTTCGACCAGCACGGCGTCCCAGGCGTCCTCCAGCAGGACCAGCCCGTCCGGGCACCGGGTGGTCGCCGGGTCGGCGGCGACGAGGCGGCGCAGCTCGGCGGCCTGGGCGCGGGAGCGCGGCAGGTCGACGGGGGAGCGAGCGAGGCCGCCCGCCGCGGTGTGCAGGCCCCGATCGTGGCTGCGCACCTCGCCGAGCACCCGGCGCAGCCAGGCCATCGAGCCGACGTCCGCGGCGGTCCGACGGCGCGGAGGCGGCGGCTCGGTCAGGACGGCGAAGGGTGCGCCGTCGAGATCGACCAGGAGCGGCTGGTGCCAGCCGAAGCGGCGGAGGACCGACTCCCAGAGGTCGAGCTGTCGGCGGACGTCCTCGGTGCGGTCGGCGGTGCCGAGCGCGACCACCCGCCATGGCGGCGGGGGGAGTTCGGAGTGGGCGGTCGCCCCGGTGCCGTCCCGCAGAAGCCCGGCGCCGTCCCGCAGAAGGGCGCGCAGCCGGGCGGCCGAGACCCGGCGGGCGATGCCCGCCTCGGCCCGCAGGCGCAGCAGGTGCAGGGCGACGACCGATGCCAGGTCGGTCAGCCGTCGAACGCGCTGCGGCGGCACCGGAGTCGCCGCCACCACCCAGATCGCTCCCAGCCACTCGCCGCCGGCGCGGACCGGGACGGCCAGCCGGGGGAGTGTGCCGTCCGGCCCGGCGGGGACGTGGATCGGGTCGTGGGAGTGCGCCGGCCTGCGGAAGAGGCCGTCCTGCACCCGGGTGTCGTCCCCGGTCACCACCACGCGCAGCAGCCCGGCTCCGAGGGAGTCGACGAGGTCGGTGGTGGCGATCATGCTCGGGACCCGGCGGCGGGGAACGCGGGCGGCTGGTTCATCCGGACAGTCTGCGGCACCCGTTGTGCCCGGCGCACTACCCGGCGGACCGGAATTGGCCGTCCGGCACCAGGACGGTGGGGGCGGCCCGGCCCACCATGGAGAGCGCCTCCCGTCACGGGAGCAGCAGACCGGTGCAGCCACAGACCGGTGCAGTCACAGACCGGTGCAGTCACGAATCGGTGCGGGCACAGACCCGTGCAGCTACAGAAGGAGCGAACCGATGGCCCGTTCCGCAGCGCCCGACTCATCGCCACGACGCGTCGCCGTCGTCGGGGCCGGCATGATCGGCCTGTCCACCGCCTGGTTCCTGCAGGAGTTCGGGGTCGAGGTCACCGTGTACGAGCGCGGGCCGGTGGCCGCGGGCGCCTCCTGGGGCAACGCCGGGTGGCTGACCCCGGGCCTGGCGACGCCGCTGCCCGAACCCGCCGTGCTCAAGTACGGCCTGCGCGCGGCGTTCAGCCCGTCCTCGCCGGTCTACGTTCCGCCGAGCGCGGACCCGAGGCTGCTCAGGTTCCTGGCGGGATTCGTTCGGCACAGCACGGCCGGCCGCTGGCAGCGTGCGATGGACGCGTTGGTCCCGATCAACCGCCGGGCCCTGGCCGGCTTCGACGCCCTGGCCGCCGGCGGCGTCGAGGCGAGGACGGTCGAGGCCGGGGCTTTCCTGGCCGCCTACCGCGGCGTCGGGGAGCGCCGGGTGCTGGTCGAGGAGATCGAGCACATCCACGGGGCTGGCCAGAAGCTGGAGTACGACCTGCTGAGCGGCGACGAGGCGCGCGCCCTGGTGCCCGTGCTGTCCGGCGAGGTCGGCGCGGCCGTCCGGCTGCGCGGCCAGCGCTTCCTCGACCCCGGGCGGTTCGTGTTCGCCCTGGCCGACTCGGTGCGTGGGCGAGGCGGGGACATCCGCACGGGTACGGCCGTCACCGACGTCCGCGACCGCGCCCGCGGCGTCGGCGTGCTCGCTGCTGGGAGCGCCCCCGAGCCGTACGACGCGGTGGTGCTGGCCGGCGGCGCGTGGCTGGGTGACCTCGGCCGCAGCTTCGGCGTCCGCGCCGTCGTACAGGCCGGCCGAGGCTACAGCTTCAGCGTGCCGGTTGAGCACCTGCCCGCCGACCCGCTGTACTTCCCGGCCCAGCGGGTCGCCTGCACGCCGCTGGGCGAGCGGCTGCGGGTCGCCGGGACGATGGAGTTCCGCAAGCCTGGGGCGCCGTTGGACCGCCGCCGGATCAGGGCCATCGTCGAGGCCGCGCGGCCGATGCTGCGCGGCGCCGATCTGGAGGCGCGCCAGGACGAGTGGGTCGGCTCGCGACCCTGCACCCCGGACGGTCTGCCGTTGATCGGCGCCACCCGCTCACCACGGGTCTTCGCCGCCGGCGGACACGGCATGTGGGGCATGACCCTCGGCCCGGCCACCGGGCAACTGCTCGCCGAGGCGATCGTGACCGGGCGTCGCCCGGCCGAGCTGGGGCCCTTCGATCCGCTGCGCTGACCGTAGGGCCCCGGGGCGTGTCTTGTGGGTCTTCGCCGGGTCCGACAAGACCCACAAGAGCGGACCGGGGCCCGGCTGCTGGTCAGAAGGCGGACTTGGCGAACCAGAGCGCCAGCAGTTCGTCGTCCCCGGACAGCTCGACGCGCTCGGCGGTGTGGTCGAGGCGCCGGTACAGCAGGAGCAGCAGGTCGGCGGCGGTGGCTTGGACGGTGGCGTCGGCGGTCGCGTCCGCGCCGTGCGGGTCGAGGCCGAAGCCGTCGGGACGCAGGCGCACCAGCCAGTCGCCGTCGCCGTCGGTGCGGGTGAAGCGGATGGTCCGGTCGTCGCCGCGCAGTTCGGCGGTGCCGGGGGCGAAGAAGGCGGCAGAGGGCAGGTTGGTGAGGAACTCGGCCACACCGTCGGCCGCGAGGGCCGGCTCGATGTCGGGGTCGAGGCCGAGCGCGAGTTCGGCGTCGACGCGGTGGACGAGGGTCTCGAACAGCATCCGGCGCACCCAGAACCGGGCGTGCTGGTCGGCGCCCCAGGCCCACATCGGCGCGTCGAGGTCGGTCTGGGCGAAGGTCGAGGCGGCCTGCTCGGCGGCCTCGGCCAGCCAGGCCGGGTACTCCTCGGGCCGTTCGGGCAGTCGCAGGTCGACGTCGCGGCTGCGCGGCGGCTCCTGGATCCGCTGCCGCAGCAGGACGGTGAACCAGCGCTGCACACTGCCGGCGTGGCGGATGAGGTCGGCGAGGGTCCAGTCCGGGCAGCTCGGCACCGGGAGGGAGGGGTCGGCCTGCCGCACGGCGGCGACGAAGCGGGTGGTCTCGGCGGCGACGGCGGCGCTGTGGTCGAGCGGGGTCATGAACGTGGTCTCCGGGGGTGCGGGTCTCGCGGCGCTTCGGGACGGTCTGCGCGCTCGATGTTTCATGGCGTGAAGCAATTGCCGAGGACGCAGGCTAGGACTGAAAGGTTGAGCTTGTCAAGTATCTCCGGGGTGCCCCCGGTGATTCCACCCGGTCGGGCCGGATCCCCCGGACTTTCCCGTGCTCCGGGCGTTTCGGACGCCGCCCAGCGGACAGTCGCGCTTCGGGGGCTGTCCGCAGGAGGAAGAAGGGCATCGTGGCCCCGAGGAAACCTTCCCCAGGGTGGACCGGGGACCTGGACCTCGCGCCCGACGCGCCGCCCGGCAGGTTCACGGTGGAGGTCTCGCCCTGGGCCGAGGGGACCGTCCTCGCCCTGTACGGCGAACTCGACCTCGACTCGGTCGCCGGGCTGCGCGCGGTCCTCGGCACCGCGCTGGCCGTGCCGGCCACCGTCGTGGTGGTCGACTGCGCGGGCCTGGAGTTCTGCGACTCCACCGGGCTCAACACCCTGCTGCACGCCCAGGCCCGGGCGGCGGCCGACGGCAGCCGGATCGAACTGGCCCGCCCGCGGGCGCTGGTGCTGCGGATGCTCGAACTCACCGGCGCCACCGATGCCTTCCCGATCCGGGACGCCCCGCCCGGTTGACCGCGGCCCGATCGGGCGCCCGCGTCGCGGCAGCGCACAGCGCCTTCGCACGCCCCGGCGTGCGGTGGCAGAGTGGGAGCAGGGCGGCGTACCGCCGCCCCTGGCGTCGGCGCGCGCCCCGCGCGCACGCCGTCCGTGACGGATCCGGGCGGTGGGACAGGATGGACGATAATCCGGTACCCGGCGCGCCGGCCGAGGGCGATCCCGTACCCGGCGCGCCAGTGGCCGATCCGGCCGAGCAGGCCCTGCGGCAGCTGCTCGCCGGGCTCACGGCCGTGCGCGACGGGGACTTCCGCACCCGGCTCACCCCCGACGGGCCGGGGGTGCTCGGGGAAATCGCCGAGGTCTTCAACGGCATGGCCGACCAGCTGGCCCGGGTGACCGACGAGGTGACCCGGGTGGCCCGCGAGGTCGGCACCGAGGGGCGGCTCGGCGGCCAGGCGACCCTCGCGGGCGCCGCCGGGACGTGGCGTGACCTGACCGACTCGGTGAACTCCATGGCGGGCAACCTGACCAGCCAGGTGCGCAACATCTCCCAGGTCGCCACCGCCGTCGCCGAGGGCGACCTCACCCAGAAGATCCGGGTGGACGCACGGGGGGAGATCCTGGAGCTGAAGGAGACCATCAACACGATGGTCGACCAGCTGTCCGCCTTCGCCGACGAGGTCACCCGGGTGGCCCGGGAGGTCGGCACGGCCGGGAACCTGGGCGGGCAGGCCACCGTCCGGGGCGTCTCCGGCACCTGGAAGGACCTCACCGACAACGTCAACGTGATGGCCTCCAACCTCACCGGCCAGGTCCGCTCGATGTCCGAGGTGGCGACGGCCGTCGCCCGGGGCGACCTCTCCCGGAAGATCACCGTGGAGGCGAAGGGCGAGGTGGCGGCCCTCGCCGACGCGATCAACACCATGGTGGACACCCTGTCGGCCTTCGCCGACGAGGTGACCCGGGTGGCCCGGGAGGTCGGCACCGAGGGCATCCTGGGCGGCCAGGCCCGGGTGCCGAACGTCGCCGGGACGTGGAAGGACCTCACCGACCACGTCAACTCCATGGCGGGCAACCTGACCAGCCAGGTGCGCAACATCGCCCAGGTGACCACGGCGGTCGCCGAGGGCGACCTCACCCGCAAGATTGACGTGGACGCGCGCGGGGAGATCCTTCAGCTGAAGACGACCATCAACACCATGGTGGACCAGCTGGGTTCCTTCGCGGCCGAGGTCACCCGGGTCGCGTTGGAGGTGGGCAGCGAGGGTCGCCTCGGCGGCCAGGCCCGGGTCGAGGGCGTGTCCGGCACCTGGAAGCGCCTCACCGAGAACGTCAACGAGCTGGCCGGCAACCTCACCCGGCAGGTCCGGGCGATCGCCGAGGTCACCAGCGCGGTCGCGGCCGGCGACCTGACCCGGTCGATCAGCGTGGACGCCTCCGGCGAGGTCGCCGACCTCAAGGACAACATCAACGCCATGGTCGAGTCGCTGCGCGAGACCACCCTGGCCAACCAGGAACAGGACTGGCTGAAGACCAACCTGGCCCGGTTCTCCGCCGCGATCCAGGCCCGGCGGGACATCCAGGCCGTCGCCGAGATGATCACCGACGAGCTCACCCCGCTGATCGGGGCCCAGTACGGCGCGTTCTTCCTCGCCGAGGAGGGCGACGGCGGCCCCGAGCTGGCCCTGATCAGCGCCTACGGCCGTCCCGCCGGGCAGGAGCTCCGGGTGCGGCTGGGGGAGTCCCTGGTCGGCCAGGCCGCCCGCAGCCGGCGGATCATCACCGTCGACGACCTGCCGCCCGGCTACGCCGTCATCGGCTCCGGCGCCGGAGCCGTCGAGACCCGCTCGCTCGTCGTCCTGCCCGTCATGCTGGAGGAATGGCTGCTCGGCGTCATGGAGTTCGCCTCCGTCCACTCGTTCACCCAGGTCCACCGCGACTTCCTGGAACGCTTCGCCGAGACCTGCGGCGTCAACATCGGCACCCTGCTCGCCAACGCCCGCACCGACGAACTGCTCGCCGAATCCCGTCGGCTCACCGCCGAATTCCAGGCACAGTCCGAGGAGTTGCAGGCCGGGCAGGAAGAACTACGGCGCTCCAACGCGGAGTTGGAGGACAAGGCCGCCCTGCTCGCCCAGCGCAACCGGGACATCGAGGCCAAGAACCTGGAGATCGAGCAGGCCCGCCAGGAACTGGAGGAACGCGCCCGGCAGTTGAGCCTCGCCTCGATGTACAAGTCCGAGTTCCTGGCCAACATGAGTCACGAACTGCGCACCCCGCTCAACAGCCTGCTCGTCCTCGCCCAACTGCTCGCCCAGAACTCCGGCGGCAACCTCACCCCCAAACAGGTCGAGTACGCAGGCGTCATCCACTCGGCCGGCACCGACCTGCTCCAGCTCATCAACGACATCCTGGACCTCTCCAAGGTCGAGGCCGGGAAGATGGAGACGGCTCCCGAGCCCTTCCCCGTACGGAAGCTGCTGGAGTACGTCGAATCCGCCTTCCGGCCGCTGGCCGACCAGAAGGGCCTGGCCTTCGAGGCGGTCGTCGACCGGAACGTCCCGGAACGGATCGTCACCGACCAGGCGCGGCTGCGCCAGGTGCTGCGCAACCTGCTGTCCAACGCGGTCAAGTTCACCGACACCGGGCGGGTCGAGCTGCGGATCGAGCGCGTCGAGGCCCCGAACCTGCCGCCCGAACTCGGCCGGGCGGACGCGGCGGTGGCCTTCCACGTCGAGGACACCGGCATCGGCATCGACCCCGACCAGCTGGACGCCGTCTTCGGTGCCTTCCAACAGGCCGACGGCTCCACCGCGCGGCGCTTCGGCGGCACCGGCCTCGGCCTGTCGATCAGCCGGGAGCTCGCCCGGCTGCTCGGCGGCACCCTCACCGTCCACTCCACCGCCGGGCAGGGCAGCCGATTCACCCTCCACCTGCCGCTCGCCGGGCCCGAACGCCCGGACGGCGCGGCCGAGACCGAGCTCGCCGTGCTGGTCGTCGAGCCCGACGCGCCGGCCCTGCTCACCCTGCTCACCCGGGCCGCCGTGGCCGCCTCGGGCAGCCCCCTCCCGGCCGCGCGGGTGACCAGTGCCGGGGACGCCGCGGAACTGCGCGCCGCGCTGGCCGAGGGCCCGTACCGCTGCGCCGTGCTCGACCTGGCGGGCTCCGCCGAGCTCGCCCCCGTACTGCTGGACGCCCTGGCGGACGGCCCCCCGGTCCTCGGGTACCGGTCCGGCCACACGCCCGGTTCGATCGCCGGGGTGGAGACCACCCGCGGCCTGGACGACCTGAGCGAGCGCGTCGTCCACCTGCTGGGCGGCCGCCGCCCCCACCCCGACCCGGGCACCGGGCAGGCGGGCGCGGCGCTCGCCGGACGGACCGCGCTGATCGTCGACGACGACGTCCGCAACGTCTTCGCGCTCGCCGCGGCCCTGGAACAGCACGGCCTGACCGTCCTGCACGCCGCCGACGGCGCCGCCGGACTCGGCCTGCTGCGGGCCCACCCGGAGACCGACCTCGTCCTGATGGACGTGATGATGCCCGGTCTGGACGGCTACGCCGCGATCGCCGCCATCCGGGCCGACGAGCGCTTCGCCCGCCTGCCGGTCATCGCCGTCACCGCCAAGGCCATGCCCGGGGACCAGGACAAGAGCCTCGCCGCCGGAGCCGACGACCACATCACCAAGCCGGTCGACACCACCCACCTGCTCGACCGGATCCGGTACTGGCTGGACACCTCATGACCGACCGGCTGGACCCCTCATGACCGGCGCGGACGAGCCGTCGGACGGCACCGCCCGCGCCCTCGCGGCGACCGTCCGCCGACTCCAGCGGGACGCCGAGCGGATGCGGGCGGAGGCCCGGGCGCGCTCCACCGTCGACCTCGCCACCGGCATCCTCGCCGAACGCCTGGGGGTGGTCCCCGCCGAGGCCGCCGCCCGCCTCGGCCGACTCGCCCGGGACGCGGGCGTCCCGGTGGTGGCCCTGGCCGCCGACCTCGTCGCCCTCCCCGACGACACCGTCCAGCCGCTCGCCGGGGCGCCGTGCTCCGGGACCGCCGTGACACCCGCCCTGGCCGCCCTGCCCGACCTGCAGCAGGCCGTCGACGCCGTCCTGGAGCAGACGGGGGAGGTGCTCGGCGTCCGGTCCGTGGCCGTGTGGCAACGGCTGCCCGGGGGCGCCCTGGCGCTGGCCGCGCACGCCGGCCTGTCCGCGGACGACGCGGCCGCGTGGAGCAGGGTGCCGCCGGGTGTCCCGACCCCGGCCCAGCGGGTCGTCGCGGGCGGTGCGGACCTGTGGCCGGGCGACCCGGGGGCGGAGGCGCCGTCGATCGGCGCCGGAGCGGACCGGGCCGTCCTCCCGCTGCTCGACGGCGGCCGTCGGCGCGGCGCGCTGGAGGTCCTGCAAGCCGCCCCCGCCGCCCCGCTCGGTCCCTCCCAGCGCCGCCAGCTGTACGCCCTCGCCGACCTCTGCGCGACCCTGCTGGGCACCCCGCCGGCCCCGGCCGCACCCGAGGCCGCCGCCGACCTCCTGGACGGGCTGCTCACCCCCGCGCTCCTGCTGGAACCGGTGCTGCGGGACGGGCAGGTGGTCGACTTCACGGTGGTCCGGGCGGCCGCGCGCTTCGAGGACCCGCTCGGCCGCCCCCCGGAGGCGTTGGAGGGCGGCTCGCTGCTGGAGAGTTACCCGGCCGCGGTCGGCGGCGGTCTGCTCGAACAGCTGGTGCGGGTGCACCGGACCGGCTCGCCGCTGCCCGCCGAACGCATGCGGCTGGTCTTCCGCGAGGGCGAACGCGCCCTGCCCGCCACCGTCCTGCTCGCCGCCGCCCCGCTGGGCGACCGGCTGCTGCTCGGGTGGCGGCTGGAGACCGATCGGGCCGACGAGGCCGAACAGACCGCTCTCCTCGGCCACGCCCAGCGGCTGGCCAGGGTCGCCGGTTTCGAGGAGTTCCCGCAGAGCCACCGGATCCTGTGGAGCGCCGGCCTGTACGAGCTGTTCGGCCTGCCGCCCGGCACCCCGCCCGTGCCGCTGGCCGGGCTCGTCGCGCACGCCCACCAGGACGACGTCCCCGCCGTACGGCGCCTGGTGAGCACCGTCCGGCACGGGCACCGGGCCTCCTCCGCGGTCTTCCGGCTGGCCCGCCCGGACGGCACCCTGCGGCACACCCGGGTGATCGCGGAACCGGTCCTCGACAGCGCGGGCCGGCTCACCGCGATCCGCGGCGCCTACCACGACGTCTCCGCCCAGCACTGGACCGAGGTCGCGCTCGGCGCCACCCGGGCCCGCCTGGCCGACAGCGAGCAGGAGTCGGCCGAGCGCGCCCAGCTGGCGCTGCGGCTCCAGCAGGCCATCCTGCCCGCCGCGCCGCCGCCGCTGGGCGTCACCGGCCTGCACGCGGCCGTGCGCTACCGCCCGGCCGCCCAGCGCGACCGGGTCGGCGGCGACTGGTACGACGTGCTGCCGCTGCCCGACAAACGGGTGCTGCTGGCCGTCGGCGACGTGGCCGGCCACGGTGTCGAGGCGGCCACCGGGATGGTGGCGCTGCGGCACGCCCTGCGCGGCCTCGCCGTCACCGGGGCGGGCCCGGCGCGGCTGCTGGAGTGGGCGAACACGGTGGCCCTGCGCGAGCCCGGCCAGGTCACCGCCACCGCCGTCTGCGTCCTGCTGGACCCGGTCGGCGGCGCGCTGCGCTGGGCCCGGGCCGGGCACCTGCCGCCGATCCGGCTCGGCCCGGACGGCGCCGAGGTGCTGGCGCTGCCGCACGGCATTCTGCTCGGCGCCCTGGACGACGCCCAGTACGAGGAACGCACCGCCCGGCTGGCCCCCGAGGACGTCCTGCTGCTGTACACCGACGGCCTGGTCGAACGCCGGGACCGCCCGGTCGAGGAGTCCGTCGACCAGCTGATCCGCGACGCCGGCGCCCCCGGCCCGGACCTGGAGGGCTACCTCGACCGGCTCCTGGAACTCAGCCCCGCCGACACCGACGACGACACCTGTCTGATCGCCGTCCAGACCGGGTGACCGCCCGGCGTGTCGGACCGGGCGGCTCGGGTAGGCGCGACTTAGCGAGGGCCGACAGCGGGACGGAGGGACGGAAGGGATCCCCGACGATGCCGCCGAGGTGACAGACGGCACCGCGCTCATGGATCGCACCGCTCACGGTCCGTACAGCTCACGGACCGCACCGCTCACCGACCGCACCGCTCACCGACCGCACGGCGAGCATGGAGACCAGGGAGCGAGGGATGCGCACGACCACGGCCGGGGCACGGTTCCCCACCACGGGACCGCCCCCGACCCTGCCCTGGGCACGGTGGCTGCCGCTCTCGGCACGGGCCGGAGTCGCCGCCGAGGCGCGCGCCTTCACCGCCGACTTCCTGGCCGGGGTGCCGGACCCGTTCGTGGTCGCCGACGCCGTCCTGGTGGTCTCCGAACTCGTCGGCAACGCCCTCCGCCACGCCGGCGAACCCGGCGCCCTGTTGCTGGTCAGAGGCCCCGGACGGGTGCGGATCGAGGTCAGCGACTCCAGCCCGAGGCCGCCGCTGCCCAGGCCCCCGCACGGCCCCGACGAACGCGGGGGCCTCGGCCTGTACCTGCTCGACCGGCTCGCCCTGCGCTGGGGCTGGCGACCGCTGGGGCCCGGCAAGACCGTCTGGTGCGAGCTGCGACTCCCGGAGGGCTGAGCCCCCGGTGTCCGCGGGCCCCTGGCGGGTAGGTACACCACAGGGCGGCCGGTGTACCGGCCGACCGCTCCCGCACCCTCCCCCCCGGGTGCCGCCCGCACGGGCAGGAGAAGCACGTGACCACCCCTCCCAGCAGAGTCCACCTCGCCGACCGGGAGGCGGCCGCACCGCCCCGCCAGCCGTCCGACCTCCCGCCCCGCCCCAGCGCCGCGGAGCTGCGGGTGATGGGCAAGGCGGAGGCACGCGAACTCAGCGACGCGCTCTTCCAGCGCCTGGGCGGTCTGGTCCGCGAGACCCACGCCTACAGCTACGTGCGCGGCACGATCATCGAACTCAACATGCCGCTGGTCCGCTTCATCGCGGCCCGCTTCCGGCACCGCGCCGAGGACATGGAGGACATCCTCCAGGCCGGCACGATCGGCCTGATCAAGGCCGTCGACGGCTACGACCCCGGCCGCGGCGTCGAGTTCGTCACCTACGCCGTCCCCACCATCGCCGGGGAGGTCAAGCGCTTCTTCCGGGACACCTCCTGGCCCGTTCGGGTGCCCCGCAGCATGCAGGAACTGCACCTGACCGTCGCCCGCGGTTCGGACCGCCTGGAGCAGCGACTCGGCCGCCTCCCGCACCCGGAGGAGATCGCGGAGGACCTCCACATCACCCTCGAACAGGTCACGGAGGGACTGGTCGCCGGCCAGGTCTACCGATCCGATTCCCTGGACGCACTACGGGAGGGCGACACCGACGAGACCGGCAGCGCGATGCTGGACCGGCTCGGCCACTGCGACCCCGGCATCGAACTCGCCGAGTTCCGCACCGCCGTCCGCCCGCTGCTCGCCGAACTGCCGCCACGCGAGCAGACCGTCCTCAAACTGCGTTTCTGGGACGGCTGGACCCAGTCCCAGATCGCCCGGCGGGTCGGTGTCTCCCAGATGCAGGTCTCCCGCATGCTCGCCACCACCCTGTCCCGGCTGCGCCGGCAGCTGGAGGACCGGGAGGCACCCGGCTGGCGGGACCCCTCGGAGGAAGCGGGACCGGCCTGACGCCGCCGGACCCCGTGGCGCCGGACCCCGGTCACCGTCGGCCGGCTCCGCAAGGGCGCGTGGCTACCCGGGTTCGGCGACGGCATGCCCGAGCCGCAGCCGTACCGCCAGCTGCGGCCCCTGCCGCTCCCGGCCCTCCTCGCACGCCGAGCAGAGGTCGCCGATCGTGCGCAGCATCGCCTCGACGTCCGCGGGGGTGCCGAGCAGCTCCGCGGTGATCTCGCCCGGCAGTACGGTCCGGCCCTCCAGCGGCGTGAGGCTGTGCACGTCGAAGGCCTGCGAGGCGCTCACCGCAGGGCCCGGCACGGGGATCGCCGAAACGCCGTCGGGCCGCGACTCGGCCACCGTCCAGATGCCCTCCGGGGTAAGGGTGGGGGGCGAGTCCCACACGTTGCCGATCCGGGTGAGCCCGCGTCCGGTGTGGGTCGGGAAGACGCCTTCGAGCAGGTCGAGGACGGCCTCCGCGACCTCGCGCGCGCCGTCGTGGAGGCGCACCAGCACGTGGCCGGCGGAAAGCGGCAAGCCCATCGGTTCCTCCGCCGATCGCTCCAACCCGTTCGGAGACCAGGTACGCACGGTGCACCGGCCGCCGCATCCTCAGCCGTGCCGCGCGCCGTGGGCGGCAGAGGGCCGTCGCGCGGCTACGGGACGATGACGACCTTGCCCGCGACGGTGCGGGATTCGGCCAGCGCGAGCGCCGCGGCGGCGTCGTTGAGCGGGAACTCGGCGGCGACCTGTGCGGTGAGCACGCCGTCGGCCAGCAGCGTCAGCACCCGGGTGAGGTCCTCGCGCAGTCGGGCGCGGAAGACGTCCGGGCGGCGGCGCTTGCCCGCCCAGAAGTTGTAGAAGTGCGCGGCCCTGCCGTTGGGCAGCGTGTTCCACAGCGCCAGCCAGGCGAACAGCTTCAGCACCGGGAGCCGTGAGTTGCCGTCCTCGTCCTTCGTGGCGGCGGTGCCGTAGGACACCAGCACCCCGCGGTTGCGCAGGAGTCGCCACGAATCCTTCAGCCCGGCGCCGCCGACGTGGTCGAACACCGCGTCCACGCCGTGCGGCGCGAGCTCCCGGATCCGCCGGTACACGTCCGGGTCGCGGTAGTCGACCGGGGTCGCGCCGAGCTCGCGCACCGTGTCGTGGTGCCGGGCCGACGCCGTGCCGATCACCGTGATCCCGGCGTGCCGGGCCAGCTGCACGAGCGTGGACCCGACGCCGCCGTTGGCGCCGAGCACCACGATCGTCCCGCCATCGGGCACCGCGGCGATCCGGTGCAGCATCTGCCAGGCCGTGACCCCGTTGACCACCAGGGTCTCGGCGGCGGCCGCCGTCACGCCGTCGGGCACGGCCACCAGGTCCGCGGCGTCGAGCAGCAGGAGGCTGGCCCACGCTCCGGTCTTGGTGACGGCGGCGAAGCGGCGTCCGATCAGCGCGGCGTCCACCCCCGGGCCGACGGTGACCACCGTGCCGACCACGTCGTACCCAGGCACGAAGGGGAAGGGCGGCTGGTCGTAGTACTTGCCGCGGCGCATCTGCTGCTCGGCGAAGGACACGCCGGTCGCGTCCATCCGCAGCACGACCTGGCCCGCGGCGGGGAGCGGGAGTTCGCGGGTGCGGAGCTGCAGGCCGCTGACGTCGACGGCGCCCGGCAGGACGACCTCGGTGGCGTGGGTGACGGCGGTGCAGTTCATGACGTACTCCGTTTCGGAAGGTTGCGGCTACGTCCGTAAAGTTACAGCCGTAACTCTACGGCGCACAAGAGCCTTGTGCCCGTAAGTTCTCGAATGTAAGTTCACGGCATGGACGACGAGCCGACCACGACACCGACCCGCCCCCGCAACCGCCGTGGGGAAGGCGCCAGGCTGCGCGAGGAGATCGTGACCGCAGCGGTGGAACTGCTGGACGAGACCGGCAACGAAGGTGCCATCACGCTGCGGTCCGTCGCCCGCCGCGTCGGGATCGCCGCGCCCTCGATCTACCGCCACTTCCCGGATCAACCGGCCATCATGCTGGCCGTGGTGAAGCAGGCGTTCGACCAACTGGAGGCGCAGCTGCGCGCCTCCGTGGACGCCGCCGGCGAGGACCCCCGGCGGCGCCTGGTCGCCCTCTGCCACGCCTACCTGGGGTTCGCCCAGGACCATCCCGAGCGCTACCGCACCATGTTCGGCGGCCTCTGGATGCCCGCACTGCAGGGCACCTCCGTGACGGCAGACGACATGGAGACCCTCGGCGACGCGTGTCTGGGCCTGATCTCCGAGGCGCTGGACGACTGCGTCACCGCCGGCTTGGCCGTCAGCTTCGACGTGTCCGCGGACGCGGTCGCACTGTGGCTGGGCCTGCACGGGCTGGCGCACCAGCGGGCCGTGACGGTCGCCTTCCCGTGGCCGCCGGACATCGCCGACCGCATCATCACCGCGCTGGCGCACCTCAAGGCCGAATGAGCCGGGCCGGGTGCGGCCGCGTCTCCCGATCGCCGCCGTACCCGCCGCCGCTCGGCCCCGGGGACGACGGAAGCGCGGGCCCGATCCGCTCGGACCCGCGCTTCAGCTCGACCCGATCAGCCGTGCGTGACGCACTTGTTGGCGCTGTTGGACCACAGGCCCTGGAGGTCGAAGGTGCCGGTGCTCAGGGTGACGTAGGCGTCGAGGTTCTGGCACTCGTCGCCGATCTCGCCGCCGCCGCCGTTCCAGCCGATGCTGGGCCAGAAGTCGGTGACGGTCTCGGCGTACTCGTGGGTCTCGGTGGACTCGATGCCGGAGAGCAGGCGGCCGTCGGTGAAGGTGGTGCAGGCACCGGCGCCGTTGTCGGGGATGTACGGCAGGTTGGTGTAGGCCAGGGTGCCGTAGGAGCTGCTGGTCTTGTCGTGCCAGGCGCAGAAGCCGGAGTTGGGGAAGCCGTCCGGGTGGGTGCCGGTGGCGGAGACGACCACGTACTGGGCGTTGAGGTTGGGCGCCTGGGTGGTGTTGCCGAAGTGGGCGGCGGCCTTGCCGGCCTCGGCGGCGATCTGGGTGGCGGTCGCGCTGGCGGGCGCGGCGGCGGAGTTGTCGAACCAGACGCCGGCCAGCGGGGAGGAGGCCGGGTGCTGGACGTGGACGCCCTTGGTGCCGCAGGTGGTGGTGCCCCTGGCGACGCCCTCGCAGTACTGGTTGAGGATGGTGCCCCAGGTGTCCTGGCTGCCGTAGAGGCCCTTGAACATGTTCTGCATGTCCGGGGCGACCCCGGCCGGGTCGGATGACCACTGCGAGCCCCAGAAGACCAGGTACACCTTCGGGGTGGGGGACACCACGCCCTGGGTGGCGCTGGAGCGCACCGACAGGGTGTTGTTGGTGGTCGCGGCCGACCGCTGGGCGGTGCCGGGGTGGAGCGGCTTGAGCCCGTAGTGGGCTGCGGCCGGGGCGGGTTGCGCCGAGGCTCCGGTGGCCAGCGTGGTGGTGCCGAAAGCGGCCAGGGCCAGCGCGGTGAGGGTGTGGGCGGCGGCCTTGAACGGCTTGCGCATGCGTCTGCTCCCGAGTGTGAGGGTGTGGGAGGTTTGTCCGTGCATTGTTTGAGCGCCGACACCTCACCAGCTCGGCCGCCGGCCGGTCCAGATGTCGGACACGGCGGGGGGAAGCCTTTGCCGTGGTCATACCAAGTCCTTGTCAGGGGACTTGAGGACGTGGGGACTTGGGGAGCCGGGGGGAGCCCGTGGGCCGGGGACGCCCCGGCCACCGGACTCCGGCGGGCCCGACGGATGGCACTACGATGCGCAGCGGCACGTTCCGGCCTATCCACGGGGGTTTTTGATGACGGGTCAGTGGCAGGAGCTGGGCACGCCCGGCGGGATCGAGGCGTATGTGCACCGCCCGGCGGGCGAGGCGCGCGGCGCGGTGGTGGTCTGCTCCGAGCTGTACGGGGTCAACGCGTATCTCCGGGGCGTCTGCGCCGAGTTGGCGGGCCTCGGCTACGTGGCGGTGGCGCCGGACTTCTACTGGCGCAACGCCCGCCGCACCGAGCTCGGGTACAGCGCCGAGGAGCGCGAAGCTGGTCTGGTGCTGATGCGCGCCCTGGACCGCGACGAACTGGTCGCCGACGCCGCCGAGGCGCTGGCCGCGGCCCGGGGCATGGCCGACGGGCACGGGGTGGCGTTCCTCGGGACGAGCATGGGCGGGCACATCGCCGTGCGCGCGGCCACCGAGCTGCGCTTCGAGCTGGCAGCGGTGTTCTACCCGGGCTGGCTGCTCAACTCCGGTTTTCCACTGGTCGGTCCGGTGCCGCCGCTGGAGACGGCCGAGCGGATCGCCGCCAACGGCGTGCACCTGCTGGGCTTCTGCGGCGAGCTGGACCACATCCTCCCGCAGGAGGAGTGGCAGGAGGCCGAGCGGCGGTTGACCGAGGCGAAGGTCGAGCACGAGCTGGTCACGTACCCGGGCGCCCGGCACGGCTTCGCGGCCGACCGCCCGGAGGACCACGACGCCGACGCGACGGCCGACGCCTGGCGGCGGGTGCACGAGGCGCTGGCCCGTCACCTGTAGGCCGGGGCCCGCGGAGCGGAGCAGCGGTGGACAAGCTGCTCCGCTCCATGGGCACGGGCGCGTGCGCGCGCTACGCTTCCCCGGCACGCGTCGACGGGGGATGACGATGGATGAGCGGTACACCGAGCCCAAGTACGCCACCGCGCTCAGAGCCGGTCTGGAACTGGTCGGCTGGATCGGGCTGCCGATCGCGCTCTGGCCGCACTCGATCCTGCTGGCGATCGGTGTGGACGTCCTGCTGATCGGCGTCCCGGCCGTCCTGCAGACCCCGGGCGACAAGTCGGGCACGGTCATCGCGGTGCCCGGCTGGGTCACCATCGTGATGGTGCTCGCCGAACTCGCCGGCGCCGTGACCGCCGCCTGGCTGCTGTTCCCGACCTGGGCGGCGGTGCTCGTCGGCCTGCTCGCGCTGACCTGCTGCGGCACCGAACTGCCGCGCTGGCGCCGCCTGCTGGCCGCCTGACGGGCGCGTTCGACGTCAGGCCCGGTCCGGGGCCCGGAAGTCCGGGTAGCCCAGGATGAACAGCCGCTCGGAGGGGTTGAGGCGGTAGGGGACGGTCTTGCCGGTGTCCGTGAAGCCGAGCCTGCGGTAGAAGGCCAGCGCCCGCCGGTTGTCCTCGTGCACGCCCAGTGTCAACCAGCGGACGTCGGTGTGCTCCCGGGCGTGGCGGATGCACTCGCGCATCAGCTCGGCGGCCGGGCCGGCGGGGCCGCGGTACTCGGGGGAGACGTAGACCGAGTGGACGTGGACGTGGTTGGGGATGTCCGGGAGCGGCTCGACTCCGGCGGTCCCGACCCAGTCCCCGGCCTCGTCGACGGCGACGAAGGTGGCGCACTCCGCGGCGGTGGCCTCGACGGCGGCCCGCTGCTGCCAGGCGTCGTCGGGGAGGGCGAGGGTGTCGTCGTAGGAGGAGCTGAAGGCCTTAGGCGAGTCGAGCAGCGCCTCCAGCTTGATCGAGCGCAGTTCCCGGTGCTCCGCGCCGGTCATCCGGCGTATCGCGTAGTACATGATCCGACTTTCGCACAGCCGGGGGCCTTGTCGCCGGGCCGGACCGGTGGCCGCTGGCGGTGACGGCGGTGACAGTTGTCACGTGGTTCCGGCCACAAAGATCACTGACCCGCGGTCAGGCGGGCGCGAAAGACTGGACGCCTACCGAGCAGGGGGAGAGGCAAGGATGAAGGCATTGGTGGCCGGAGCCGGGATCGGCGGGCTCTGCCTCGCGCACGGGCTGCTGGGGGCCGGCGTCGACGTACGCGTCCTCGAACGGGAGGACGACCCGCACAGCCGCTACCAGGGCTTCCGGATCGCCCTGAACGAGCACGGCCTGGCCGCCCTGCGCGCCTGCCTGCCGGAGCGGCTGCACACGCTGCTGGAGGCCGTCACCGGGCCGATGGCGGGGGAGCGGCTGGTGCTCGACCAGCGGCTCCGGGAGCTCCGCAGGCTCGGGGCGGTGGACGAGGGGGTCGCCACCGACCGGCACGTGCTGCGCCAGCTGCTGCTGGCCGGGCTCGGCGACCGCGTCGAGTTCGGCAAGCCGGTGGTCGGCTACGAGGAACGGGCGGACGGGACGGTCGAGGCACACCTCGGCGACGGCGGCAGCGCCGTCGGCGACCTGCTGGTGGGCGCGGACGGCGTGGGCTCGGCGGTGCGCCGCCGGCTGCTGCCCGCGGCCGAGGTGGTCACCGTCCCCGGCAACGCCGTCCTCGGGCGCACCCCGCTCACCGAGCGGTTCGCCGCGCTGGTGCCGGGCTTCGGCACCGTCGTGCACGGTTCCGGCGTGAGCATGCTGCTCGGCCGGATGGAGTTCCGCCGGCCGCCGCGGCGCGCGGCCGCCGAGCTCGCGCCCGACGTCCGACTCCCCGACACCGGGAGCTACTTGCGCTGGGTGGTGATGCTCCCCGGCCCCGCCGCGGTCGAGCCGGAGGGCTGGGAGGCCGTTCGCGGTGAACTGCTCGCCCTGCTGGACGGCTGGCACCCCGACCTCGTCGACCTGGTACGCGGCGCCGATGTCGTCAACAGCTCGCCCCTGACGGTCCGTTACGCCAAACCCGACCGCACTGGGACGGCATCCGCGGGGTCACCCTGCTCGGGGACGCGATCCACCCGATGCCGCCGAGCGGCGGCCAGGGCGCCAACACGGCCCTGCGTGACGCCGCGCTGCTCACCCGCTCGCTCGCCGCCGTCCAGCGGGGCGAGGCCGAACTCCCTTCCGCTGTCGAGGAGTACGAGCGGCGGATGCTCGACTACGGCTTCGCCGCCGTCGCCGAGAGCCTGGAGCGCCTCCCGGACTTCACGCCGACGCGCTAGCGGACGCGAGGCGCGGCAGCTGGGGCGGAGTTCGTGCGGGCGCGATCTCCGGCCGGGCACTGGTCGTGGTTCACCCGGGCGGCGATGATGACGCGAGTCCATCGACGTGTGACCCCCGCCCGCCCCGGGCCGGGCCGCAGGAGCGCCACCCCCGCGGCCGGGACCGGATCCACACCTTCGGAAGGCACCATGCTGAACCTGTCGGTCCTGCTTGAGGATTCCGCCCGCACGTACCAGAACCGCGAGGCCCTGGTCCTCGGTTCGACGCGGCTCACCTATGCCGAGGTCGAAGCGGCCGCGAACCAGGTCGCCAACCTGCTGGTGGAACGGGGGATCCGGCCCGGCGACCGGGTGGCGCTGAGCTGTCCGAACGTGCCGCAGTTCCCGATCGTCTACTACGGCATCCTCAAGACCGGCGCGGTGGTCGTCCCGCTCAACATCCTGCTCAAGTCCCGGGAGGTGGCCTACCACCTGCGCGACGCCGAGGTGAAGGCCTACTTCTGCCACAAGGGGACGCCGGGCCTGGCCGTCGGTGAGGAGGGCTGGAAGGCGTGGAACGAGGTCGACACCTGCGAGGACTTCTTCCTGATCACCGCCGATCCGGCCGCGCCCTCGCCGATCAGGGGCGCCGAGACCCTGGGCGCGGCGCTCGCCGGGAAGCCCCCGGTCTTCGACCCGGTCGCCACCGAGGCGACCGACACCGCCGTGATCCTCTACACCTCGGGCACCACCGGCCAGCCCAAGGGCGCCGAACTCTCCCACGCCAACACGATGATGAACGTGATGGCGTGCAACCGGATGTTCCGGAGCGCACCGGCCACCGACAGCCACGTCCTGTGCCTGCCGCTGTTCCACACCTTCGGCGCCACCATCCAGATGCACACCGGCTTCTCGACGGCGGCCACCCTCCACCTGATGCCGCGCTTCGACGCGGAGCAGGTCGTGCGGCTGATGAGCACCGAGGAGATCACCTTCTTCGCCGGTGTCCCGACCATGTGGTGGGGCCTGCTGGGTGCCCTCACCGACGCCGTCGACGTGGAGCGGATCGCCCGCAACCTGCGGATCGGGATCTCCGGCGGCGCCCCGCTGCCGGTGGAGATCATCAGCCAGGTCAAGGAGCGGCTCCACGTCCGGATCCTGGAGGGCTACGGCCTCTCCGAGACCTCGCCGGTGGTGACCTTCTCCGATCCGGACCGCGAGCCGCGCCCCGGCTCGGTCGGCGCCCCGGTCTGGGGCGTGGCGGTCAAGCTGATCAACGCCGACTGGTCGGAGGTCACCGGCACCGGCGCGGTCGGTGAACTCGCGGTCAAGGGCCACGGCGTGATGAAGGGCTACTACAACCGGCCCGAGGCCACCGGTGAGGCGATCAGGGACGGCTGGTTCCGCACCGGTGACCTGGCCCGGAGGGACGAGGACGGCTTCTACTACATCGTCGACCGGGTCAAGGACATGATCATCCGGGGCGGCTTCAACGTGTACCCGCGCGAGATCGAGGAGGTGCTGATGACCCACCCCGCGATCAGCCTGACCGCCGTCGTCGGCGTGCCCCAGGACCGTTACGGCGAGGAGGTCAAGGCCTTCGTCATCCTGAAGCCCGGCGCCGAGGCCACCCCCGAGGAGCTGATCGCCTGGGGCCGGGAGCAGATGGCCGGTCACAAGTACCCGCGCATCGTGGAGATCGTCGAGCAGCTGCCGATGACGGCCACCGGCAAGATCCTCAAGCGTGAACTCAAGTGACGGGCCGTCTCCTGCCGGTGCGGTGTGCCTTCCGGAGGGGCTTGCCCATGTGATTTAGATTGCCCGGACATGAGCGAAAATGTCGGAATCAGCCGTCGATCGGTGCTCAAGGCGATCCCCGCAGCGGTCCTCATGGGGGCCTCGTGCGGAATCCTCGAGCACCGACGCGCGGTCGCGGCGACGGCCAGGACGCGACCGCCGTTCCCGCAGCCCGTCGACGTACGGACCCCGCGAGCGGCGCCCGGCCGGGCGTCCGAGGTGCTCGAGCAGACGCTTGACGTGCGCTTCACGGACCTCTCCGTCCCCGGCTACGGGCCGGTCACCACCCGCACCTACAACGGGGCGATCCCGGGGCCGACCCTGCGGCTGCGCGGCGGGGACACCCTGCGGCTGACCCAGGTCAACGGCCTACCGCCGAACCAGCCCTACGACGGCGACCACAACCGGCCGCACGACCCCAACAGCTTCAACCTGCACACCCACGGCCTGCACGTCTCCCCGTCCGGGGACGCCGACAACGTCCTGCGCGCCTTCGCGCCGCGTACGGCCGACGAGGTCGACGCCGGCGCCCCGGAGCCGCAGTACGTGACCACCATCGACATCCCGGCCGACCACCCGGCCGGCACCTACTGGTACCACCCGCACCTGCACGGGGCCACCGCCGTACAGGTCGTCGGCGGGATGGCCGGGGTCCTGATCGTCGAGGGCGACGTCGACGAGGTGCCCGAGATCAAGGCGGCCGCCGACCTCGTCGTCTGCGTCAACGAGCTCAGACTCAAGGACGGCAAGGTCCCCGACTTCACCTCGGGCAACGCGCTGGCCGCCGTTCCGGCCACGCTCACCGTCAACGGCGAGGTCAACCCCACCATCGCGCTGCGCCCGGGCGAGGTGCAGCGCTGGCGGCTGGTGGCCGCGACCGCGTTCACCGCGCTGGGGCTGCGGCTCGCCGGCGACGGGAAGTCCCTCACCTTCCACCAGATCGCGCAGGACGGCGTGACCTTCCCGGCCGTGGTCGCCACCGACACGGTGAGCCTGGCCATGGGCAACCGCGCCGACGTCCTGGTCCGGGGCGGCGAACCCGGCACCTACGAGCTGCGGGCCGACGGGGTGTCGAAGCCGCTGCTGACGGTCGAGGTGGCGGGGGAGCCCGTCGAACCGCCGATGGGGCTGCCGACCGCGCTGCCGCCCGGCAGGCCCTTCCTCGCCGAGGGCGACCTCACCGACCCTGACGCCGACCGCGAGGTGGTCTTCCACGTCGACCAGGGCGTCTTCGGCGGGTCCTTTCCCAGCGCCTACCGCGTGCTGGGCACCCGGGCGACGCCCGCGGCCGACCCCGACGGCGACCAGACCCGGGACCCGGCGTACGGCCTGTTCGACCCCGGCTACGTCAACCACACCCTGCCGCTCGACACCGTCGAACGCTGGACCGTCCGCACCGACGAGACCAGGCCCGCCTTCAACCACCCCTTCCACCTGCACACCAACCACGTCCTGGTCACCCACCGCAACGGCGAACGGCTCGACCCGCCGGTCTGGCAGGACACCATCGGGCTGGCCGGCGGCCAGCCCGGCGACGAGGTCACCTTCCTGGTCAAGTACGAGGACTTCACCGGTCGTACGGTCGCCCACTGCCACCAGCTGCAGCACGAGGACCTCGGCATGATGCAGACCGTCGAGTACGTCGCGCCCCGGCTGCCCGGCCGGTAGGGCCTCAGCCCCCGAGCTCGGCCAGCAGCTCCCGGCCCGACCACGGCCGCGCGCCGCCCGGACCGGCCCGCTCGGCCTCGCGGACCAGCGCGACCAACCGGGCGTTGGCCGGGGCCGACAGGCCGTGCCGCCCGGCCAGCGCGATCACCTCGCCCTGGAGCGAGTCGATCTCGGTCGGGCGGCCGCGCTGCAGGTCCTCCCACATGGACGAGCGGGCCCGGGCGTCGATCCGCAGGCCGGCGGCGGCCAGCCTGCGGAACAGCGCGTCGGGCAGCCCGAGCACCAGGGGCGTCCAGCGCGGCGGGACCGGGCCGAGCCGGGCGGGCGCGATGCCCGCAGCCCGGAAGGCGGCCAGCGCCTCCCGCTGGCACCGGGCCAGGCAGGCTCGGTACGCCCGGGCGCCGAGCTGCTCGCGCAGCGGCAGCCCGGACAGCGCGTTCACCGCGTTGTTGAGGTTCATCAGCAGCTTCGCGGCCTGCACCGCCGGCATGTCCGGGCGCAGCGTCAGGTTGAGCCCCCCGGCCCGGGCCGCCGCCGCGAACGGGCGGGCCGCCGGGGCGTCCTCGACCATCAGCGCACCGCCGCTGCCCTGGTGGACGGCGGCCGTTCCGCTGCGCACCACGTTGTACGGGACCATCCCGGCGAGCACCCGGTGGCCCGGCAGCTCCGCCCGCAGCACCTCGGCGTTGTGCAGGCCGTTCTGGAAGCTGATCACCACCGCACCGGGCGCCAGGTGTTCGGCCAGCTCGCGGGCGGCGAGCCGGGTGTCGGCGGACTTGACGGTCACCAGCACGTAGTCGGCCCGCTCGGCGCCGGCCGCGTCGGTGGCCGTGGTCAGCTCCCGTACCCGGCGGCGGGCGTCGCCGGGGCCGGTCAGCGTCAGCCCGTCCCGTTCGACGGCCGCCATCGCGGCCGGCCGGCCGATCAGGGTGACCTCGGCGACGGCTGCCAGCATGCCCCCGAGGTGGCAGCCGATGCTGCCGGCGCCGAAGACCGCGATCCGCGGTTCCTGGTTCATCCGTGGCGTCCCAGCGCTGACCCGGTCAGCCGACCAGGTCGGGGTCGCTCGCGCTGATCTGCTCGAACAGCGGCTGCGCCTGGAACCAGCCGGCCAGGTGGCTGCCGACCTGGCCGCGGGTGATCAGCGCGGTCTCCCGGTCGATGAGTTTCGGGGTGCCGGCCGCCATCGCGAGCAGCTGGGCCTGGCAGGAGCGCTCCATGGTGACGAACCACCAGACCGCCTCGGCGACCGTCTGGCCGACCGTCAGCAGTCCGTGATTCTGCAGGATCACCGCCTTGTGGGCGCCGAGCGCGGTCGCGATCCGCTTGCCCTCGTCGACCTCGTTCACCACGCCGCGGTAATCGCTGTACAGCCCGTGGTCCTCGAAGAAGGCGCAGGCGTCCTGGGTCAGCGGGTCCAGCGGGATGCCGAGGCTGGAGAAGGCCTTCCCGTGCAGCGAGTGGGCGTGGGCGGCCGCGATCGCGTCCGGGCGGGCCGCGTGCACCTGGGAGTGGATCACGAACGCGGCCCGGTTCACCGGCCGGTTGCCGTGCAGCAGGGTGCCCTCGTGGTCGACCAGGATCAGGTCCGAGGCCTTGATCATGCTGAACGGCATGCCGAAGGGGTTCACCCAGAAGCGGTCGGGGTGCTCGGGGTCGCGCACGGTGATGTGCCCGGCCACCCCCTCGGAGAAGCCGAATCGGCCGAACAGCCGGAATCCGGCAGCGAGTTGTTCCTTGCGGTAGTGGCGTTCCTGCTCGACCGAATCGAAGCCGGGCGGCAGCGGCAGGGTGACGCCGGCCGGCAGCGGTCCGACGACGGCGGCGAGTGAGGCGGGCAGCGGGGTGCCGGCCCCCGAGGGCGTGGGGATGCTCATGGCCCCAGAAGATACAATGATGTATCCGATACGCCAATGCATCCGATTGGCGTTTTTCGAGTGAACCGGGACGCCTTCGATGCCCAAGGGTGAGACCAAACGACGCCCGCGCACCCGCGCGGCCCTGCTCCAGGCAGCACTGGAGACCTTTGCCGAGTACGGGTTCCGCGCCGCCGCCATCGAGCAGATCTGTGAGCGGGCCGGCTACACCCGTGGCGCGTTCTACTCCAACTTCAGCAGCAAGGAGGAGCTCTTCCTCGCGCTGTTCGACGCCCACAGCGAACGGGTCGTCCGGCAGATGACCGAACTGGTCGACTCGATCGACGCCGAGGGCCTCACCGTGCAGGCGCTGGCCGACGTGCTCTGCGAGATCGAACCAGCCGAACGCGACTGGTACCTGGTCACCACCGAGTTCACCCTGCACGCCATCCGCGACCGACAGGCCGCCTGGGTGCTCGCCCAGCACGATGCCCGGCTGCGCGCCCAACTCGCCCGCGCCCTCACCGACCACCTGGCCCGGGCCGGCCGCACCCTCACCGTGGACGCTGACGAACTCGCCCGCCTGCTGATCGCGATCCGAGAGGGCGGCCTGGCCCAGAGCTACGTCGAGCCGGACCAGTTGCCCCCCGGCCGGCTCGAACAGCGCTTCCTGGAACCGCTGTTGACGGCGCTCACCACGGAGTTCCGGACGCCCTGACGAGTCGGCTCGGCCGGGTCGGTCGGAAGGGGTCGGCGCCGTCGGCCCCGGCGTCGGGGAGCCTGAGTGCTGTGTGAAGCTGTGTAATTCAGTTCAGTAACAAGCATGTTCGGACAGCATCCTGCGCTGTAGTGTGCATGCTTAACCATTGAGTGAGCAGAAGTGAACTGGTAGGGTCCTGCGCCGCACACCGCCCCGCCCTTCCCTGAATGGTGGCATGCCCATGCTCATTGTCAGGCGCTTACGCCCACCCCGCCCCCGAGCCATCCTGGTCGCCGTGGTCGCCATGCTGTGCGGCCTGCTCGGCACCGCCCCCGTCGTCCACGCCGCGACACCCCCGAGCGGCGCGCTCTCGACCGCCCATCGGGCCGTCACCTGGCAGTCCCCGACCTATCCGAGCGGCTCGGTCCCCGATCCCAAGCACTGCCCGAGCGCCGCCGCCGACCCGCAGGGCAAGGTCTGCGACCGCTTCAACCTCACCGTCGACGTCCCCGCCGGGTACTGGAAGGACAACCCCGACGGCGGCGTCCCGGTCTCCATCAGCTGGCCCGACCCGGCCATGGAGTTCGACCTCTACGTCTACGACAGCACCGGCCGGAAGGTCGCCGAGGACTCCTCGGGCGCCGACCCCGCCACCGCCGTGATCCCCGATGCCTCCGGGACCTACCAGGTCCTGGTCGTGCCCTACAACGTCACCAACTCCTCCTACACGGCCACCGCCCTGCTGACCCAGCCCACCACGGTCGGCGACGCCACCGGCATCGCCCGCGACGGCGACGGCTACCTGATCCAGGCCGGCACCGCCAAGGCCCGGGTCGACTTCACCACCGAGGACACCTTCCGCCTGCAGTTCGCCCCGGACGGCACCTTCACCGCCCCGCCCGTCGGAGAGATGATCGCGACCGCCCCGCCCGTGCTGAAGACCGTCCGGCAGAGCGACGAGGGCGACTACTGGGCGATCAGCTCCGAGCACCTGACGCTGCGCGCCTACAAGCACCCGCTGCGCTTCGCGCTCTACGCCGAGGGTGACAGCAAGCCCGTCTGGCAGGAGACCCGCGGCCTGACCTGGACCCAGGACGCGACGGCCCAGACCCTGGCCCGCGGACCGCAGGAGCAGTTCTACGGCGCCGGCGAGCAGAACGGCTCGTTCTCGCACCGCGGCCGGACCGTCCACGCCGCCAACGACTACAACTGGAACGAGGGCGGCTTCAACAACTCCCAGCCCTTCTTCCTCTCCTCGGCCGGCTACGGCGTCTTCCGGCACACCTACGCCCCCGGCACCTACACCTTCGGCGACCCGGTCACCACCGCCGAGCGCGAACGCCGCTTCGACGGCTACTACTTCTACGGCCCGGACCTGAAGAAGGTCATCAGCGCCTACACCGACCTGGTCGGCAAGCCCTTCATGCCGCCGGTCTACGGCCTGGAACCGGGCGACTCCGACTGCTACCTGCACAACGCCAACCGCGGCGAGCGGCACACCCTGGACGCCCTCAAGGTCGCCGACGGCTACACCGCCAACCAGGACCCGCTGGGCTGGATGCTGGTCAACGACGGCTACGGCTGCGGCTACGAGAACCTCCAGCAGACCGGCCAGGGGCTGCGCGACCAGCACGCCCAGCTGGGCCTGTGGACCTCGACCGGCCTGCCCAACCAGAACGAGGAGGTCAAGGCAGGGGTCCGGGTGCGCAAGCTGGACGTCGCCTGGGTCGGTCCCGGCTACAAGTTCGCCCTCGACGGCTGCCAGAAGGCGTACGACGGCATCCGGCAGAACAGCGACGCCCGCGGCTTCGTCTGGCTGCCGGTCTCCTGGGCCGGCGCCCAGCGCTGCGGCGTGCTGTGGAGCGGCGACCAGAAGGGCACGTACGACTACGTCCGCTGGCAGATCCCCACCTACGCCGGGGCCACCATGTCCGGCATCGCGTACGACACCGGGGACGTCGGCGGCATCTTCGGCAGCGACCCCAAGGTGGAGACCCGGGACCTGGAGTGGAAGACCTTCATCCCGACCATCATGACCATGGACGGCTGGGCCGCCACCGACAAGCAGCCCTGGCGCGCCGGCGAACCGTACACCTCGATCAACCGGCGCTACCTGCAGCTGAAGGAGCGGCTGCTGCCCTACCTGTACACGCTCGCCGCCCAGGCCCACCAGAGCGGCGTCGGCGCGGTGCGGCCGCTGGTCCTGGAGTACCCGGACGACCCCAACACCTGGGGTGACGCGGCCAAGTACGAGTTCCTGAGCGGCAAGGACTTCCTGGTCGCCCCGGTCTACGACGACTCCGCCACCCGCAACGGCATCTACCTGCCCAAGGGCACCTGGGTGGACTACTGGACGGGCAAGACCTACCAGGGTCCGACCACGCTCAACGGCTACCAGGCGCCGCTGGACACCCTGCCGCTCTTCGTCCGGGCCGGTGCCGTCGTGCCGATGTGGCCCCAGGGCACGCTCTCCTGGCAGACCCGCGACACCACCCGGCTCGACTACGACATCTACGCCCAGGGCTCGTCCTCCTACACCCTGTACGAGGACGACGGCACCACCCGCGGCCATGAGCAGGGCGCGTCCGCCACCCAGGACGTCACGGTCCGTTCGGTGGGCCGGGGCCACGGCATGACCACCGTCGAGGTCGGGCCGAGCGTCGGAGACTACACCGGCAAACCGGCCGCCCGCGCCTACGAGTTCACCGTGCACACCGGCGCCGGGCCCGGCGCGGTGCTGCTCGACCACCGGCCGCTGGACGGCTTCGGCTCCCAGGCGGAGCTGGACACGGCCGGCTCGGGCTGGTGGTACGACGCGGCCGCCGGCGTGGTGCACGTGAAGACGCCGCAGCAGTCCACCGGCAGCGCCTTCTCGCTGCAGCTGGCCGGCGCCGGCCCCATCGCCGGCTGAGACCGCCCACTCACACGGGGGACGGGGGCCGGCGTCCCCGTCCCCGCTCGCCCGACCACCCCTGGAGGAGCACGTGTTCCCTCGCCCACCCCGGCGCGCCCCCCGAAGACTCGCCGTCGCGCTGACGGCGGCGCTCGCCCTGCTGGCTCCCGCCTCCGCCGCCCTGCCCGCCGCGGCCTCGCCGTCGGCCGACCCCGCCGGCGCGGCCTACACCGTCACCGTCGGGGCGCCCGTCCCGTACACCCACCCGACCGACACCCCGGCCGTCCCGTACCTCGACAAGGACGGCGGCTTCTGGTTCCAGCAGTCCGCCGCGCTCTACGGCAAGACCGACCCGCGGTACTGGGACTTCTTCACCGGCACCGACTTCGACACCGCCACCCGGTCCGCCGCCGTGAGCGACGCCGTCAACCCGGCCGACCCCACCGACCGGAACAACGACACCACCGCCCGCTGCAACAACAGCCCCACCGGGCGCGAGGCGACCTCCGCCGGGGCCGGCAGCGGGTACGCGCAGAAGAACTACTGCGACCTGTCCGGCGTCTGGGTCGACCCGGACACCGGCGACTGGTACGGGCTGGTGCACAACGAGTTCACCCCGCAGCCCTTCGGCGACGGGCTCCACTACGACGCCATCGACTACGCGGTCTCCACCGACCAGGGCCGGACCTGGACGATCAAGGACCACGCCATCACCTCGCCGTACAGCACCCAGCGCGGCGACAACGGCCAGTTCCCCAACGAGACGTACTACTACGGCGACGGCGACCAGCGGCTGCTGACCGACACCGCCTCCGGGTACTTCTACGTCTTCTACGGCTCCCGGGTCGTCGACAAGAGCAGCGGCTGGAAGGCCTTCTACTCGCACGTGGCCCGCGCACCGATCTCGGCGAAGATGGCGCCCGGCTCCTGGCAGAAGTGGTACGACGGCTCCTGGTCCGAGCCCGGCGCCGGCGGACGGGAGAGCAATTTGGTGCCGGTCGACTCCAGCAACAGCACCGGCTACACCCCGGCCGCGGACGAGTACGACCCGGCCAACCCGGGGACGTCGGCCCAGCAGATCGCGGCCGGGACGATGCCGCCGACCTCGCCGCTGTTCGTCATGGACGTCACCTACGACGCCGACCTCGGGCTGTACATCGGCGAGCCGCAGGCCGTCGACCAGAGCGGCAACGCGCCCCAGCAGTACTACGCCACCGCGGACCTCGCCACCCAGAAGTGGTTCCCGCTCGGCGACACCGGCGGCTACCACACCGCCTCCTGGTACCGCTGGTTCCTCGACGGCGCCAACCGGACCAGCTCCGCGATCGTGGGCCGGACCTTCCGCAGCTACTGCGCGTTCGGCTGCTCCGGCGGCTCCTCCGGCGAGTACGTGAACGTCACCATCGACCCCGCCACGCCCGTGACGCCCCCCGTCGACGTGAGCCGGGCCTACCGGATCGCCAACGGCGACGGCCGGGTGCTCGCCCAGGTCCAGGGCGGCTCGGACACCACCTCCGTCCCGGCGGCGACCGGATCCGCTCTGGAGTCCTGGACCTTCGCGGCGAACGGCGACGGCTCCTACCGGATCGCCAACACCGGTACCGGACAGCTACTCGGCGTCAACTCCTCGGCGCGCAGCGGTCGTTCCTGGGGTGCCCGGCCCACCGTCGGTGCCGCCGCGGCGGGCGGCCCGAGCGTCGGCCAGCAGTGGTTCCTCATCCCCGGCAAGGCGGTCGACGGCACCGGGACCGGCGCGCTGCGGATCGTGAACCGCTACAGCGGGCTCGTGCTCGGCCTCTCCGCGACCACCGACAGGCTCACCGAGACCACCCCGAACCGGAGTTGGACCGACACCAGCGGCAGCGCCGTCGGCGGCGGGCGCACCGCCGCCGAGCAGACCCTGACGCTCACGGCCACCGGAGCGGCTCCGCTCGACGGCACCCGCACGGTGACGGCCGCCGGCCAGGCACTGGACGACCCGGGCCACTCCACCAGCCAGGGCACCCAGCTGATCACCTGGCGGCCGAACGGCGGACCGAACCAGAACTGGCTCTTCACCCGGCAGGCGGACGGCAGTTACCAGATCTCCAACGGCGAGTCGAAGCTCTGCCTGGACGTCAGCGGCGGTTCGACCACGGTCGGTGCGAAGGTGATCCAGTGGGCCTGCACCGGCGGCGCCAACCAGCGGTGGACCGCCACCCAGGTGCCGGGCGGCTACACGCTCGCCTCGCGGAAGAGCGGCCTGCTGCTGACCACGGCCTCGACCGGTGACGGCGCGCTGGTCACCCAGCAGCCCGACACCGGCTCGGCGCTCCAGCACTGGGCGATCGGCTGATGAACCGGGCGCGGGGCCGTGGAACCGTTTGCGCGGGCCCCGCGCCCTGCCCCCGGGCGGCCCCGCACCACCCCCACGATGCGGGGCCGCCCGACCCCTCCCGGTCCACGGAGAGGTGATCCAGGCATGACGACCGCCGCACCCGGGCCGGCTGCTCGTCGACCGGTGGTGACCGAACGCTACGGCCGGGTGTGCAGGATGGATCAGCCCTGGGTAGCCGCTGTGACGAATAGTCGGCAATGCTCACACATAAGCATCAGGTGCGCAGGTTTGCGCACTCCAGGGAGCGTCATGAGCCACGTCGAGCAGGAGATCGCCAGTCGGCCCGCGTCCTGGCGCCGGGCCCTGAGTCCGGGCCGGCCTTAAGTGAACATGGCAAGTTCAGTCATCTTTGGTCGGGGCTAAACTCCGTCCATGCTCAAAGCTGATCGCGCCGCCCTGATCCTGTCCCACATCGCGGAGGTGGGCAGTGCCGACGTGCACGCGCTCGCCGATCTGCTGGCGGTGTCGGGCGCGACGGTCCGGCGCGACCTCCAGGAACTGCACGACCAGGGGCTCCTGCACCGTACCCGGGGCGGCGCGGTGACGGGATCGGTGAACCTCGAACTCCCCCTGCGGCACCGCAGTGAGAAGCAGCAGGAGGAGAAGCGCCGGATCGCCCGGGCGGCCGCCGAGCTGGTGCCGGAGGGCGCCGTGGTGGGCCTGACCGGCGGGACCACCGCCACCGAACTGGCCCGGGTGCTGGCCGAGCGGGGCAAGGTCACCGTGGTCACCAACGCCGTCAACATCGCGGCCGAGCTGATCGTGCGTCCGGAGGTCCGCCTGGTCGTCATCGGCGGCATCGCCCGCTCGGCCAGCTACGAACTGGTCGGCCCGGCCGCGGACAGCATGCTTGAGCGCTACCACCTCGACCTCGCCTTCATCGGCGTGGACGGCCTGACGGTGCGGGAGGGCTGCACCACCCACGACGAGATGGAGGCCCAGACCGACCGCGCCTTCCTGCGCAGCGGCGCCCGTACGGTCGTGCTCGCCGACCGGACCAAGATCGGCCGGGTCACCTTCGCCTCGATCTGCCCGCTCACCGCTGTCCACGACCTGGTGACGGACTCCGGGATCTCCGACGAGCAGGAGCAGGCCATCGCCGACACCGGCGTGCGGGTGCTCAAGGCCTGAGCGGCCGCCTCACCGCCCCGCTCCGGCCGGGGAAGGGGGTGCGGACAACTCCTCCGGCAACTCTTCCGGCAACTCCTCCGGGCCCGAACGGCCATGGGCGAGCGCAAAGTTGTCTGGTCAAGTTCGACCGGCGTTCTTCCGCCGGACAGCGCCGACCGGTACTTGTGTCCCACTCATGGTGAACAGCCATGGCACTCACCCTCACCACAGGACGAGGTACCCCCCATGCGACTGCGCTGGAGCCCCCTCGGCGGGCTGCTCGCCACCCTCCCCCTCCTCGGCGGGCTGGTCGTCGCCGCCCCCACCGCCGCCAGTGCGGCGGGCGGCAGCGGCAACCTGATCGTCAACGGCGACGCGGAGGCCGGTGGCTACTGCACCAACGACTGGAGCGCCGCCAGCACCGTTCCCGGCTGGACGGTCCAGGCCGGCGGCATCAACGTGATGTGCCACTCGGTGGGCTCGTTCGGCCTGCCGAACGACGGCAAGGCCCCTGGCAAGGCCTTCTTCGGCCCGGGCAACTTCGGCGACGGCGCGATGTCGCAGACCGTCGACGTCTCCTCGGCGGCCACCGCGATCGACGGCGGCGGGGTGCACTACAACCTCGCGGGCTGGCTGGGCGGCTGGACCACCTACGGCGGCTACGTCGCGGTCAGCCTGCACTTCCAGGACGCGGGCGGGGCCCCGCTCGGCGCGACCGCCAAGCTGCCCACCGTCTCCGCCACCGACCGGGGCCTGAGCACCAAGTTCCTCTCCCGCAGTGCCACCGGCGCCGTCCCGGCCGGGACCCGGTCGATCCAGGTCGAGGTGCAGTTCCTGTCCACCTCGAACGAGACCGGCTACCTGGACAACCTCTCGCTCACCCTCGACACCCCGGTCGCCGCGCCCGCGCCGCTGACCCCGCCCGCGTCCGCGGTGCCGGGCTACGACCACGTGTTCACGGTCATGATGGAGAACACCGACTACTCCCAGATCATGAACGACCCGACGGACACGCCGTACATCCACAGCCTGATGTCCCAGGGCGCCACCCTCACCGACTCCCACGGCGTCTACCACCCGAGCGACGAGAACTACCTCGCCGTCGCCGGCGGCGACACCTACACCAAGGGCGCCACCTACTGGCCCAACATCAACTCCCCGCAGCGCCACCTCGGTGACACCATCGAGGACGCCGGCAAGACCTGGAAGGCCTACGAGCAGGGCATGGGCACGCCCTGCAACACCAACAAGAACTACGACAGCTCCTACATGCCCGACGATGCTCCGTTCATCAACTACACCGACATCAGCGGCAATCCGGCCCGCTGCGCGGCGCACCTGTTCGACACCTCGCAGCTGACCACCGACCTGCAGTCGGCAGCGACCACGCCGAACTTCTCCTGGATCGCCGCCGACGACTACTACGACGGCGAGGCCTCCGGCAACGGCAGCGCCACCAGCCTGAAGACCCAGGACGGCTGGCTGCAGCAGACCCTCGCCCCGGTGCTGTCCTCCCCGGCCTGGACCCAGCAGCGCTCGCTGCTCATCCTGACCTGGGACGAGAGCGAGAGCGAGGGCTACAACCACCTCGCCACCGTCCTGGTCGGCTCGCAGGGCACCGTCCCGGCCGGCACCAGCAGTCCGCTGCACTACGACCACTACGGCATCGGCCGCACCATCGAGTCCGCCCTCGGCCTGCCCGGGCTGACCGGCAACGACACCTACGCCACGCCGCTGAACGCCGCCTTCGCCCCCTCCACGGCCACCGGCCCGACGCTGACCGGCGACCTCAACGCGGTGGCCAACGGCGGCAACGTCACCCTGCAGTACGCCCTGCCGACCGCCGCCCAGGCCGGCCCGAAGAACTGGGTCGGCATCTACCCGGCGGGCGTCACCCCCGGCTCCCGTGCCGCTCTGACCTGGTCCTACACGCCGAACCAGAGCGGCGCCGTGACCTTCTCCACCGGCAAGCTGAACGGCGCGGGCAGCTACGACGCGTACTACCTGGCCAACGACGGCTACTCGGTGCTGGCCGGGCCGTTCCGGCTGACCGTCGGCTGACGAGGCCGCCGCGGCGAATGACCGACGGCCCGGTGCGGTGGGGTCCGAGCGGACCCACGGCACCGGGCCGTCGCGCGCGAACTTCGGGTCGGGCGCGCGCCGGCTGAGGGGCGGTAGGTTTCCGATCATGGAACGTCAGATACGCGCCCCCCGACCGCTGCACGCCCTGCTCGACCGCCTCGGCGCGGAGGTCCCGGCCTCGGAGCGCCCGCGCAAGGCGGTGGCCGGCGGTCAGGCGAAGGCCTCGACGGAGTCGGAGGCCAGCGCGGACAGGTCGATCGGTTCGCCCGCTTCGAGTGCCGACGCCTGGATGTTGCGCCGGACTTCCTCGGCGGCGAGGTCGTCCTCCCGATCGGTGATCTGGAAGGTGGCGCTGGCGAAGCGGCCTTGGGCGGCGTACTTCGGGTCGGGATGGGGGTTGCGGTAGAGCTGTTCGGCGCGGTCGCGCAGCTCCAGCATGGTGGGGATGGCGAGCGCCATGTCCCGGGGGCGGCCGTTGAACGCGGAGTTCAGATAGCCCAGCAGGACGGCGTAGCGGGCGTTGAACGCCACCGCCCGCTCGTACACCGCGCTGGTCCTCTCGTACTCCTTGTAGTCGGAGACCTTCGAGTCGCCGTGGATCGGGTAGGCGTCGTCCCAGGTGACGTCGAGCAGCGGGCCGCTGGGCTGGTCCTTGGGGCGGTCGTCGGGCCCGTAGCTGCGGCCGGTGTAGATCTCGTTGAAGCGGAAGTAGTGGGCGAGTTCGCGCTGTTCGCCGAAGAGGCGGTCGTTGCTGTTCCAGATGCTGTCGCCGACGCCTTCGCCCTGCTCGGTGATGGTCTCCAGCGCTTCGAGCGCCGAGCCGCGGCCGTCGATGGGGAAGACCTCGCCGCCGGAGTTGTAGAAGTCCTCCGGGCCGACCTGGCGCACGGCGTCCCCGGTGAAGACCTGGTCGTGGCCGAGGTCACTGATGAGGTGCTCCAGACCGGCCCGGATGGTGTCGTAGAACTGGCCGATGGAGGTCCAGCCGGAGCCCGGTTCGGCGCCCGGTGTCATCGACTTCGGCTGTTCGATCCGCAGGAAGGTCCTGAGCGCGTCGGGGGAGAAGTGCTGGAGACCGATCCTCGGCACGCTGTCGCCGCTGAACGGCAGTTTGGCCGGGTACTCGGCGACGACGCGGGAGTCGACCACCGGGCTGCCGCCGACCGCGTTGAGCAGGTTGGCGACCAGCGTCAGGTGGAGCATCTCCTCCAGCAGGACGGCGCGGATCGCGTAGTACGCGGTGCGGTTGGTGCCGGGGCGGATGGTGTACATCCCGGTCATGTAGACCGGGACGGTCAGGTGCTCCACCTCCAGCGCGGCCTGCAGGTACGTGCGCAGCTCGGGCAGGGTCCTCGGGACGCCGAAGCCCGCCTTGTCCAGTTCGAGGGCGGTGATCACGCCGGTACCTCCGTGTCCGTCGCGTCCCCTGCGGTGCCGCGCAGGTCGGCCGGCCGCCGGTCGAGGAGCAGGTCCTTGTGGATCTGTTCGGCGCTGCGCAGGGCGAGGGCCAGCATGGTGATGGTGGGGTTGCTGGTGCCGATGGAGGGCATGCTGCCGCAGCCGACGGCGTACAGGTTCGGATGCTCCCAGGTGCGCTGGTACTGGTTGACCACGGAGTCGGTCGCGGAGCTGCCCATGATGTGCGTACCCGCGCCGTGCCCCGCGCCGCTGTAGGCCAGGTCCAGCGTCTCGCCGTCGAAGGTGTGCACGAAGTGGCCGAGCGGGGGCACACCGTCGCGCGGGGAGTGGTCGGTGTAGTCGGTGGCGCCGAGCCTGCGGAAGATCTCGCGTGCGACCAGCCGGGCGGCGAACAGCCCGTCCCTGGTGTGCTGGTCGAGGTCGTAGGTGATGACCGGGCGCAGGTTGCCCATGGCGTCGCGGTAGCGCGGGTCGATGGTCACCCGGTTGCCGGGGTTCGCCGACTGCTCGACGGCGATCTGCAGTTGGAGCTGACGGCCCAGGGCGGAGCCGAGCAGGCGGCGAAGCTCCGGCCCGAACAGGCCGTCCTTGCGCACGTCGCCGTTCCGGTCCCCGCCGATGCCGAGGGCGGTGGCGACGTTGCTCATCGGCGCGCCGGTGGCCCAGCCCCAGCCCCAGTTGCCGATCTCGATCCGGAACGGCGCCCGTTTGGCGCGCCCCTCGCCGAAGCGGAAGGCCTCCCAGCCGGAGGTGTGCCCGGGCCCGCGGAACGGTCCGACCGGCCCGCGCTTCTCGTCGGCGAGCGCCCAGTTGAGGATGGTCGGGTGGTCCATCAGGTTGCGGCCGACCTGGTCGCTGCCGTTGGCGAGCCCGGAGAACAGCAGCAGCCGGGCGTTCTCGATGGCATGCGCCGCCAGCACCACCATGTCCGCCTCGACCACGTACGAGCGGCTGACCGGCGAGGCCGGGTCGGTGTACGTACGGAACTCCACCCCGCTCACCCGGCCGCCCCGGGTCGCGCCCGCCAGCCGGACCCGGGTGGCGACGCAGCGGGTGGCCACCGTGATCGTCTTCGCGAAGCGGGCCTGCTGGCGCAGCGGATGGGACTTGGCCTGCACCGGGCAGATCGGCACGCAGCTCGCGTTGCCGACGCAGCGCTCACCGTAGTTCGGCAGGCCCACCGCGCTCTCCGGCCGGTACGGGACGGGGGAGTACTTCGGGTCCGGGGTGGAGTTGCGGGCCTGTGGCAGGCTCCTGACCCGCAGCTCGTACGGCTCGCTCGTGAGGTCGTCGACGATCGTCGTGCCGTCGAGGGTCTTGCAGTACTGGTCGATGTAGCTGGCCGGGATCTGGTGCATCGGGTAGACGTAGTCCGGGTCGGTGACGACCTCGATCGCCCGCTGGTCGTCCGCGTTCCCGGCCACGCCGATCTCGAACTCGGCTCGGGCGTACCAGGGTTGCAGCTCCTCCGCGCTGATCGGCCAGCTGCGCCCGTACCGGTACTTCTCGGTGGCGAAGTCCTCGGCGTGCATGCGCGGTACCGCCCCGAGCCAGTGCATCGCCGTGCCGCCCAACTCCCGCAGGTAGTCGGTACCGTAGGGGAGCATGCCGTTCTGGACGAAGTAGCCGTTCGCGGTGAACTCCGGCCGGCCCGGCTTCGGATCACGCACCGGCGCGAGGTCGAGGACGTCCGGGTAGGGCGCGGCGACGCTGCGCCGGTAGGCGGAGTTGGGCACCTTGGCGACGGCGGAGTGGTAGGTGGAGAGCGAGCCCAGGTAGCCGGGCCAGGTCTCGGTGCCGCCGTTGCCGGCCTCCAGGATCAGGACGTTCCACCCCAGGTCGCCGAGCTCCTTGGCGATCAGGCTGCCGGACCAGCCGCCGCCGACGATGACGACGTCGTAGCGCCGGCGGACGGCCTCGTCCGCGCTGACGGTTCCGGCGGTCCCGGTCATGCGTGCTCCTCACGGGTGGCGGGCCCGGCAGAGGTCGGGACGGCGGACGGCGGGATCTGACGCCAGGGGCGGTAGCCGGGTAGCAGGTGGTCGGGCACGGCGTCCAGGGCGACCTCGGACTCCAGACCCGTGCGGCAGACGAACTCCTCGCCGAGGCCCAGGTCCCGGCGCAGCCCGTCCGTGGTGGGCTGGGCCGGCGGCTTGACCGCCCAGGTGCCGAAGCCCGGCGGCTTCGCCCCGGCCGGATGCCCGTGGAACGTCCGCCACACCAGGCCCTCCACGTACGCCTCCGGCGCGACCACGAACTCCTCGTTGGCCATCTGACGGCGCAGCGCCGCGTGCGCGGCCGGCGCCAGCCGCGGCCAGGCACCGGTCAGCCACATGTACGCCAGCGCCCGGGCCACCTCCAGGTGGACGGGCGACAGGTCCTGCGGGCCGCCGCGCTCCGAGACGGCCACCGACCACGCGGCCCGGAACTCCGCGAACGCGGCCGGGCCGACCTGCTGTCGGGCGGTCTCCAGATAGCGCTCGGCCATGCCGGTGGCGTACAGGTCGAACGCGGGGAAGCCGGTCAGGGGCACACAGAGGTCGACGAAATCCTCGACCTCCTGCGTCACAGCTGGAACCGTCATCACGCTCCTCTCTCGCGGGGGGAGTCCGCCCGGACCGGGGGTCAACTGCCCCCGGTGGAACAGTTCTCGGGCGAACCATCCGGCATCATCACCCACCCGCCCGGCGCAACCCCGGCTGTGCCGGGCCGCGCGCCCGGTTCCACCCGAACGGGCGCCGACCATCCCCGAGGCGCGCCGGCGCGGTGCTGGGCACTGGCGGGATGGGCGTGGGTGCGCCAGGCCGCCGTCGACAGTCGGGCCAGTGCGGCGGCCAGGAGTCACAGCACGGCGAGGTCCGTGCCGGCCGCAACGGCGGCGATTCGCGGGGCCAACTCGCCCTGGCCCGCTACTGATCGACCGGCTCGGGCCGGAAGGCGTGGTCGATGTTCTCCTCGACCCAGTTGCGCAGGTGGTTGAGGGGGACGGCCGCGCTCCGGCCGAGGGGGGTGAGGGAGTACTCGACGTGAAGGGGGACCGCGGGGTAGACGGTGCGGTCGACGAGGCCGGCGTCCTCAAGGCGGCGCAGGGTCTGGGTCAGGACTTTGGGGCTGACGCCCTGGAGCTTGCGCTGGAGCTCTCCGAAGCGCTGGGGTCCGTCCTCGAGGGCGCCGATGGCCAGTGCGGACCACTTGTTGGCCAGCAGGTCGAGCAGTGCGCGGCAGGGGCACTGGGCGGCGTAGACGTCGTGATGGGAGTGCTGGCCGCTGGGGCAGCTGGTCGTCATTTCCTGCGCTCCTCACCAGGTTACTTCCCAATGGGAAGTAATAGACCTTGATGGTAACTATACCCCCGGGGATAGCGTCGTCGACGTCAACGGGAGGGCCGCCAACGGCCTTCCGCAGAATCCTCTTTCAGGAGATGACGCATGTCCGCAGACACGATGCGCGCGGTGGTCCAGGACGGTTTCGGCGGCCCGGAGGTGCTGCGGGTCCAGCAGGTGCCGCGCCCGACGCCGCTGCCGACCGAGGTGCTGGTGCGGGTGCACGCCGCCGGGATCAACCCGGTGGACTGGAAGACCCGCGGTGGAACCGGCATGGCGGGCCTGCTGGGTGAGCCGCCGTTCACCCTGGGCTGGGACGTGTCCGGGGTGGTGGAGGAGGTCGGCTTCGGCGTCACCACGCTGAAGGTCGGCGACGAGGTGTACGGCATGCCGTGGTTCCCGCGCGTCGCGAACGCCTACGCCGACTACGTGACCGCCCCGGCCCGGCAGTTCGCCCGCAAGCCGGCCGCCCTCGACCACGTGCACGCCGCCGCCGTGCCGCTGGCGGCGCTGACCGCCTGGCAGGCCGTGGTCGACACCGCCGACGTGCAGGCCGGCCGGCGCGTGCTGGTCACCGCCGCCGCCGGCGGGGTCGGCCACTTCGCGGTCCAGTTCGCCCGGCACCTGGGGGCCCACGTGATCGCCACCGCCAGTGCCGCCCGCCACTCCTGGCTCAAGGAACTCGGCGCGGACGAGGTCATCGACTACACCACCACCCGCTTCGAGGACGCCGCCGCCGACGTCGACGTCGTCATTGACCTGGTGGGCGATGCCCATGACCGGACCAGCACCCGCTCGCTGAAGGTGCTGCGCCCCGGCGGCCTGCTGGTCGCGATCCCGGCCGGGGTCTCCCCGGAGCTGGCCCAGGCCGCCGAGGCGGCCGGCGTGCGGGTCACCCCGTTCCTGGTCGAGCCGGACGGCGCGGCGCTGACGACGATCGCCGGGCTGATCGACGCCGGGAAGGTCGCCGTCGAAGTGGAGGAGACCTTCCCGCTGGAGCGGGCCGGCGCGGCCCACGCCCGCGGTGAGGCCGGCCGCACCCGCGGCAAGCTCGTCCTCACTGTCGCCAACTGACCATCCCAGCAAGCGTTTTGGAGTGACACCGTGTACTACGAGATCCGCCGCTACCAGGCACGGCCCGGACGCCGGGAGGAGTGGGTGCGCTACATGGAGGACGTGGTCATGCCGTTCCAGGCCTCGCTGGGCATGGATGTGACCGCCTCGTTCGTCGATGCCCAGGACGAGGACGGCTACGTGTGGATCCGCCGCTTCGAGGACGAGGCCCAGAGCGAGGCCCTGTATGCGGCGGTCTACCAGCACGACCGCTGGAAGAACGAGATCGGCCCGGTCGTCCACGGCCTGCTGATCCCCGAGAGGTCCGTCGTCACCCGCGTCACTCCCACCCCGGCCTCGCCGCTGCGGTGACCCCGACCGCTGCGCGCCGCCGCACGGCACAGCAACGAAGGAAGCTTCATGAACACTGACACGCTCCAGAAGTCGGCCCCCGCCGCCACGATCACTCAGGCCGCCTCCGGTGCCCTGATCGCGGCGGTGCACGCGGCCGCCGCCCGGATCGGCTTCACGGCTGCCGTCGCCGTCACCGACCAGGGCGGCCACCTACAGGCCTTCGACCGCGCCGACGGCGCACCCTTCCTCACCGCCGAGGTCGCGCTCGACAAGGCCTGGACCGCGGCCTCCTTCCACACGTCCACCCACGCGTGGAACGACTACCTGGCCGACCCGCGGATCGCACCGCTGGCCGGCCACCCACGCCTGATGGCGGTCGGCGGGGGATACCCGATCATGGACCACGGCCGGTGTGTCGGGGGACTCGGCATCTCCGGCGGCAGCTACGAGCAGGACCAGCAGGCAGCGGAGGAGGCCCTGACCGCCCTCGGGTTCGAGCTGCCTGTCGGCTGAACGCTCGTCGACCACCGCCGTCCCACGGGTCCGCCCCGGGCCGACCGCCGCGGTCGGTCCGGGGCGGTTCGCCGCGGCTGCCCTGCGAGAGCTGTTCGAGCCGGTCGGACGCCTGAACCTGCCCGGCGTCGATCCATGCGCGGCGTCGATCCACGCGCGGTGGCCGTCGCCACCGGTAGCGCCGGGACCAGCCTCCTGCCCGACATCCCGCCCACACCCCGGTGAAGCGGAAATGCGGCTGTCGCGCCCGGCTCGGACCCGACGGCACCTCGAACGAGTTCCGGCACCTGGAACCTGCGCAGGTCAGAGCCTCGTCTCAGGCTCGGCGGCTTGGGCGCCGCCGGGCGACGAGGGCGGCGATGTCGTCGTCGAGCTCGCCTCCGCTGTAGGCGATCAGGTCGCGGTGGAGGTGGTCGAGGAGCTGGTGGGGCGCCTCGCCGCTCCACGAGCGGACGCGTTCGGCGAGGGGGTAGAAGGCGCCGGAGCGGTCGCGGGTCTCGGTGACCCCGTCGGTGTACAGCAGGAGCTGGTCTCCTGGATGGAAAGGGGCGAGATCGACGTGGTAGCCGTTGCTCACCAGCATGCCCAGGTTGAGCGGCGGCGAGGGGGCGGCGGGCTGCAGCTTCCGGACCCCGCCGCGGTGCAGCAGCAGTGGGGGCGGGTGGCCGCAGGTGACGGTCCGGACGACCGGTTCGTTGTCCGGGATCTCGACGAGGAGCGCGGTGATGAAACGTTCAGCGATCTCCGAGCCCGGGACTCCCGGGTACTGGGAGGCGTGGCGGCTCATGCTCGTCTCCAGGCGGTGCGCGAGCTGGGGCAGGTCGGGCGCGTCGTGGGCGGCCTCGCGGAAGGCGCTGAGTAGCGCCGCGGCCGTCTGCACCGCGAGCAGGCCCTTGCCGCGTACGTCGCCGATGAGCAGCCGTACGCCGTGCGGGGTGCGTATCGCCTCGTACAGGTCGCCGCCGATCCGCGCCTCCGCCGCGGCGGCCAGGTAGAGGCTCTCCAGTGTGACGTGCCCGAGGTGGCGTGGTACCGGATGCAGCACCGCGAGCTGGGCGGCCTCAGCCACCGAGCGGACCTGGATCAGCTGGTGGGCGCGTCGGCCCAGCAGGCGGTTGAGGACGACGGCGAATGCCGCGATCGCCGTGAGGGAGGCCAGCTCGGAGTAGGCGGTCGCATCTTGCAGCGCATGGAAGTCCACCATGAGGCCGACGAAGATGGCGCACGCGCCCACTCCGGTGAGCACGGTTCCCCACAGGGGCAGCAGCGCGGCGGCAGCAACCATGGCTGTGGCGAGGAAGGCGTCCGGCCTGACATCGCGGGGCGTGAAGAGGCCGATGAGCAGGCCGATGAACAGCAGCAGAGCAGGCAGCATGCGCAGCAACCTGGCCCGCGCACCAGTGCTGTGCGGGACTCCGCGTTTCTCACCGCGTTCCTCAGGAGACCTCGCCACCGTGCCGCTCCCCGGTGTCACGCAGATCGATCGACAGCCTGGGCTCGGAAGCCAGGCCTCCGATTTGGGTCATTTTATCGCCGTTCGCCCGTAGCCCACGAGCCAACCGCTTCTCGCCGCCACCCGTCTTCCGCGTCGACACTCGCGACCTCGTCGACCTCGCCCTCGGCCGCAGCACCATCCGCGACCGCTTCACCGGAACCGCGATCCTGCCTCTGCCGGCTGCTCGCGACCTCGGCCACGTCGCGGCATCCAGACGATCACGCCGTCGTCGGCGACGGCCACCCGCGGGGAGACCGTACGGTATGCCCAGCCGGCCGGCGAGCCGACTGCCGGAGAGCGCTCAGCGGGCGCTGCGAAGCAGCCGCCGCATCGGCCCGGGGCGGGCGTGGCCGGCCTGTGCGGCCGTTCTTCCGCTCGACGTCGGACAGCAGTCCAAGCACGAAGGCTCGGTACGCGGTACGCGGCTCCACGCGCTGTTGATCACCTGCCGATGGTCCCGCCACCTGCCGCGATGCCCGTCGCTCACCGGCAGGAGCGGCTCCAGCCGGGCCCGCTTCGCGTCCGTCGGATCACCGCGACCCGTCATACCAGGCAAACGATCCGATGATCGGAGGGGCGCGGCCTAGCCGATCGCGATGACGGGGTGGTCGGCGGGGTCGATCCACTGCATCGTCCGGGCCATGAAGGCGGCGGGGACGGCGACGCAGCCAGCGGTGGCGCCGGCTTGGGGGCCGAGGTCGTGGAGGAAGATGCCGGCGCCGCGGCCCTTCACCACGGGGGAGCTGTTGAAGTCGATGACCAGGACGTTGTCGTACTGGACGGGGTAGTTGATGAGGTGTTCGCTGCCGAGGGGGCCCTGTTCGGTGAGGTGGAAGCCGCCCTCGGCGTCGGTGCGCATGCGGTTGTAGTAGGCAGAGGAGGGGTCCTGGACCCACCAGTCGTGCGTGGTGACGTGGTGGTAGGGCATCCTCGTGCCCGGGTCCTGGGAGATTCCGAAGGCCTGGGTGATGGCGTAGGTGCCGGTCGGTGTGGTCCCGGTCCCCTGGACGCGGCTGAGGCCGTCGTGCACGCCGCCGGACCCGACGCGCGCGTCGGTGGTGGAGTCGAGGGACCGCCAGACGCCGTCCTGGCGAACCCACAGGATCACGGTGGCGCGGGTGCCGTCCGCCTTGACCGTGATCACCTGGTCGGCCTGGCCGGCTGCCACCGGAACGGGGAACGGGCCGTCGTCGGCCCAAGCCCTTGGGGCGGGGCCTGCACCGGTCAGTGTGACGGCGACACCGAGCGCGAGGGCCACGCTCACGCAACGGAGTGCCGAGCCGCGGCGGTCGGCGGGGAGGGTCCGGGAGACGGCCATGGAGGGGCCCTTCTGGTGTGGACGACACGGGCGAAGCGGGACGGCCCGCGGCGGGCGAAGACGGAGGTTCCATCGCATGCCATCGGGTGGTGCTTTGGTCGGCCGTCCCCACCCGGGGTCCCGACCACGCCAGGGCCATGATCGGCTCGCCGGGGCAGCCGCGCCAGCACCGACACCGCCGGGCTGTGGACGCGGTGGAGGGGTGGACGGCACCGCACGCCGACGGGCCGGGAGTGTCTGCAGGGCCGAGACGAAGGCAAGCCGGATCGTCTCCCGCCCAGCCACCGCCCAGGCCTGATCCCGGACGCGGCCCGCCCCGGTCGCGAGATCATTGACCGTACAGCTCGGCACCCGCCTCGGAGGCTGCCCGGGCAACGGCGCGTCCGGCCCGGGTGGCCGGGGCTCCACGGGCGGGACACAATCGTCGGGGCGGCGCGTGACCCGCCACGCCGCCGGTGGGGCGGGGTACTCGACCGGGAGGCGACTGTGGCCGGTGTGACCAGCACCGATCTTCTCGTGGACGCGTTCGACCGGATCCGTGACACGGTCGCCGACGTGGTCGACGGCCTGACCCCCGAGCAACTGGCGTTCCGGGTGCAGGACTCGGCCAACTCGATCGCCTGGCTGGTCTGGCACCTCACCCGGGTGCAGGACGACCACCTCGCCGACGCGGCCGACCGTGAACAGGTGTGGACCGCTGACGGCTGGGAGGGCCGGTTCGCCCTGCCGTTCGCCGCGTCGTCCACCGGCTACGGGCACCGACCCGCGCAGGTCGCCAAGGTCACCGCCACCGCCGACCTCCTCGTGGGCTACCACGAGGCCGTCCACGCACGGACCGTCGACTACGTGCGCGGCCTCGACAACCGGTCCCTCGCCCGGATCGTCGACGAGTCGTGGCAGCCCCCGGTCACCCTGGGGGTGCGTCTGATCAGTGTGATCGCCGACGACCTCCAGCACGTCGGCCAGGCGGCCTACGTACGAGGCCTGCTGGCCCGGCGCTGACGGCCCGCGACCCCTTGCCGGGGGCGGCTGCGGGGATCAGGGCCGGTACGACGGCTGCTGCGCTACATCCAGGTGGAAGCGATCTTGCGCCACGACGGCCGGCCGCCACCTGCCCCCGGTGGCAAGGTAATTCCCAAGGCGCCGCGTCTCGGGTGCGCCGTTGACCACCACGCCTCGCAGCGACTTCGAGATCCCCGAGCACCGCTGAACCGCCGGTCATGTGTGTGGTAGGGCTGGAAACCCGGCCGGGTGTGGCTGATCGTCATGTGGTGGGACTTCATCGGGCGGTCAACGGCTGATATCACACAGGCTCGCGAGGATTGGATGTGTACTAGCCGTTTCGGTGAGGTCCACGGTTGCGACGGGCGCGCTGGATGTGCTCAGTACCGTGGCCCAGCAGGTCGTCCCACGAGGTGGCGGTGGGCTGACGGCTGTGGCGTCTCGGGCGGGGTCGGTGCGCGCACTGGCTTCTCCCTGCTGGTCGGATGGGCTCGGATCGGGGCTACGGGATGAGCGGGTCAGGCGTTGGTGGTGGTCGGGGCGGTTTGGTGGGGCAGGCGGTCGCCGAGGTCGTACTGGGCGGCTTGGAGGAGGTAGGACTCGCGGTAGCGGGTGGCCGGCTCCCGGGTCATCAGCTCGGTGTGGGTCCCCTGTTCGATGAGGCGGCCGTGGTCGAGGACGAAGATGTGGTCGGCCTTGGCGGTGGCGCCGAGGCGGTGGGTGATGAGGATGACGGTGACGCCGAGGGCGGTGAGTTGGCGGATCTGTTCGAACGCCTCGACTTCGGTTTCCGGGTCCATCGCGGACGTCGGCGCGTCGACCACCACGAGGGCGGGAAGCCGGCCGTGGACGTCGGGCGTGGTGAGGCGCAGGTGGGTGCGGGCGAGGGCGACCTTCTGCCACTGGCCGCCCGAGAGGCCGACGCCGCCTTCGAAACCCTTGGCGATGAGGGTGTCCCAGCTGCGTGGTAGCTCTTCGATCACCGGGTGGAGGTCGGCGTAGTCGGCGGCGGTCTCCAGTTGCGGTTGGTCGCAGGCGACTTCGGGGCGGCCGAGGAGCAGGGTGGCGCGCAGGGTGAAGGACCAGCGTTGGAAGTTCTGGGCGAGCAGGGCGACGCTGCTGAAGAGTTGGTCGCGGTCGGCGGTAGCGGTGTCGATGCCGTCCCACCGGACGCGGCCGTGGTGTGGCTGGTAGACCCCGCACAGGATGTTGGCCAGGGTGGACTTGCCTGAACCGTTGGCTCCCACCAGGGCGATGACCTTGCCCCGCGGGATCGTGAGGGTGACCTTGTCGAGTGCTGGGGTGCCGCGGCCGTCGTAGGTGTAGGAGACATCCTCGACGGTGATCGTCTCGGGGCGCTCGGGTAGTGGTGTGCCGCCGGTGGGGATGGCCCGGCGGTGGCCTTCGCGGCGCAGCTGGTCGAGGTCGCGGACGAACAGCGACTCTTCGTAGAGCCGGTTGATCTGGGAGACGAGGCCGCCGATGCTGGCCGAGCCGGTGCGGATGGCCACCACGGCGGTGCCGGCGGCGGCGAGTGGGATCGCCCCGCTCATGACGAGGGAGCCCAGGAGGGCGAATGCGCCGACGGTGGCGGCGCCGGCCAGGGCGGCGGAGAGCAGGTCGGTGCGGGCCCGGGCCCCGGCGAGGCGGGCCTGCTCCTGTTCGGCGGCGCGGGCCATCTGCTCGTAGTGGTGGAGGATGAACGGCCCGCAGGCGTGCACCCGCTGCTCGGCTGCGGAGTAGGGGCGGATCAGCATGTCCGCGAGCAGGGTGCTGGCCCGGTTGTGCTGGAGCCAGGCCCTGGTGGAGGCGTAGTGGCGGCGGGCGGTGCGTACCGCGCCCCAGCCGCGCGGGGCGGTGATCAGCACCAGCATTGGCAGCAGGGCGGGGTGCAGGACGGACAGGACGCCGGCGGCGGAGACGAGGCCGAAGGTGGCGGTGAGGACGGAGGCGGCCTGGCCGATGATGCTCTGGAGGGACATCGCGCCCCAGCGGGCGCTGTCCACCTCGGCGAGGAACGCCGGGTCCTCGATGGCCTCTAGTTCGGAGCGGCTGACGATGCCGAGGAACTCGATGGTGGCCCGGCGGAAGACCGCCGGCTCCAGCCGCCCTCCGGCCCAGCCCGAGGCCGCGGACAGCACCGAGGAGAGTCCCGCGATCACCCCGACCGCCACGATCGCCGGCGTCGCGGCCCGCAGCACGTCGGCGACATGGCCAGGGGCGAGCAGTGCGGCCAGCGCCTGGTTGGTGGCGATCAGCGCGAACGCGGCGGCCAGGCCGCGCAGGACCTCGGCGCCGACCAGGGTCAGCAGCGCCGCGCGGTCGGCCTGCCACGCCATCCGCCCGGCCAGCCGCAGGAAGTGCGGCATCTGCCGCGCCACCGCCCAGAACGTCACCTTGCCGCTGGCCATCTCGTGCTTGGCCCAGCCGTAGTCGTAGCGCATCGGCCCGCCGAACAGCAGCTGCTCGCTGTCCGGCACCGGTTCCGTCGAAGTCTTGGGTGCGCTGGTCACATAGTCCCTTTCGCAGAGGGGGAACGCGGTGGTCGGGCGCCAGTGCCGTCAGGGTTCGGCGTAGCCGTGGGGCGACCGGTGCGGCCCGGGCGGGCGCCGGTCACGTCTCGACGAGCTGCCGTTGTCCGGAGGCGGGGTCGAATCCGTGGGTGGAGAACGCGGGTCCGCCGGCGAGGTACGCCTCCACCGCGGCCTTGGAGGTCGGGAACATCGGGCTGGGCAGGACGTCGGCGGCGGGGTGCCAGCGCACCTCCAGGTGCTTGTCCGGCTCGACGTTGACCAGCTCGCCCGTGAACTTGCTGGTGGCGAAGACGAACAGCACGAACCCGCCGCGCCCGTCCCAGCCCTCCTTGACCTGGATGGTGTGCACCAGACGCAGGTCGGACGGCCGGGCGATGAGCCCGGCCTCCTCACGCAGCTCCCGGGCGGCAGCCTCGGGGATCTCCTCCCCGGGGTCGACCTTCCCGCCGGGGATCGTCCATGCGGGCCCCGGCGTCCAACTGCGCTGCGCGTAATGAACGGTGGCGATCCGGTCGGTCGTCAGGTCGTGGGCGATGACGCAGACCGACAGCCTGCTCGTCTCGTGCATCAGGGTGCTCCTCGTTGAAGTGGAAGGCCGGGAGGGCGGAGTCGCGGGGGTCAGCCGGTCCATCCCGGTGAGGTGGAGCGCAGCGCCATGAAGCCGTCGACGGGCTCGAAGCCGAGGCTGCGGTAGAGCGGGGCGCCGGCGTCGGCGGCACGCAGTTCGATGGAACAGCCACGCTGCTTGATCGCGGTGACCAGCGCGCTGGTGACGGCACGGGCGAGGCCCTGGCGGCGGTGGCCGGGGTCGGTGACGACCGTATGGATCCTGGACCACTGCCCGGTCGGGTACGTGGGGCCGCAGTAGCCGCGATAGATGATGCCGATCGCACAGGAGGCGAGGCTGCCGCCGGGGCCGTCGGCGACGTAGGCGAGCAGGTTGGGGTCGCTGCCCAGGCGCCGGCGCATGTCGTCGCGGAAGGTTGCCCGCCACTGGCCGGTGACCGGTTCGCCGGTCAGCACGGTGACGCGCAGCCGAAGCAGCTCGTCGGCGTCCTGCGGCGTGGCAGGGCGTACACGCGGATCGGGTGCGGACACTCCGGTTCTCCTCGTCAGCGGGTGAAGCGGTCAATGGCGTGGACACGGCGGTCGAGCAAGTGCTTCTAGCTGTCGCGCGCGGGCAACTCCGAGAGCGCGGTCTCGCGCATGATGCGGTCGACCGTGTCGAGGAGGGTGCTGTCGCTGCCGATGACGGTCTCGATGCCGCCCGGGAGAAGGTCGTGCTCGCGGTACCAGTCGCGCTGTTCCCGCTCGGTGACGGCCGCCAGGAACTCGCGATCGGCCTTCGAGGCGTGCCGGACCAGCGTTTCGCCGATCGGGACGTCGAGGTAGTAGCAGCGGGTGACGCCGCGATGGTCGCCCACCAGGCGTTGGAGCATCTCGCCGTAGTGACCGGCGTACAGGATGCCTTCGATGACGACGTGGTAGCCGGCGCCCAGCGCGTACCGTGCCACGGTGTCGATCAGGCCGATGTTCGCGCCGCCGGGCCGGTCCCGCTCGCGCAGCACGATGCGGCGGAGGTTGTCCTGTGCGACCACGGCCAGGCCCCGACCGAACCGGTCCCGGATCCCTGCTGCTACCGACGACTTGCCCGACGCCGAGTTTCCCCGAACGACAACGAGCCTGGTGTCCGCGCTCCCTGCAGGCGCCCCGGCGGCCGGGAGCCCCGGGTGGCTCGTGGTGCTCATGCCGGCCATCCGACGACGGACAGCGGGCGGCCGGCGGTGATCTGCGCGAGCGCGTCCGCGGTGTAGCTGACAATCGGCTCCGGAAGCCCGTTCAGCGGCCAGAAGCTGAGGGCGGCGCACTTGTCCGGTTCGCGGTTGGTGATCTTGCCGGTGTATACGCGGGGGGAGAAGAACAGCTGGAGGCGTCCGGCGCCGTCGTCGGCATCGAGGTGGTGGAGGGTGTGCACCAGGTCGAGGTCCTCCTCCTGGATGGTGATGCCGAGTTCCTCGTCGGCCTCACGGGCCATGCCGGCCAGGACGGACTCTCCCGCTTCGAGGTGGCCGGCTGGAGCGTGCCAGTGGTGGGAGGCGAAGGCGGTGTTGGCGCGCTGCCCGAGCAGCACCCGGCCGTTCTCGATCAGGACCAGGTGGACTCCGACAACCAGCGTGTGCGGCACGGGACGTCTCCTTCCAGGGGCGGGAGGGAATCGGTGTGGGGGTAGCCGGTTCAGGGCATGGCGAAGTTGCGATCAAACTGGTGATCGTTTGTCGTACGTGAGTGCATGGATAGGTGTCCCACCGTAGGCGGCCCGGCGGGGCTGCGTCGGCGTGTCGTGGCAGAAGCCACACGATCCGGTGAACGGCCTCAACTCGTCATACTGGTAAGGCGGTTACGGGTTGAACAGGGCAGTGTGCCACGGTGCACCGACATTGATCGCGCCATGCTCGGCGGGAGGCGGGAGGCGGGAGGCGGGAGGCGGGAGGCGGGAGGCGGGAGGCGGGAGGCGGGTGGTCACGGTCGCGCCGGGGAGCCGACTGGGCGAGGCGGGATGACGGGCCGGTGGGCCGTTCCGGGCGAGGCTGACGGCCAGGGCGGCCGTCGCGCGTTCGGCCCCGGCCGAGGCGTCAGGGGTCCAGGAGACGAGGACCAGCAGGACGCCCCGGGAGGAGGTGGCGCGGTTGATCACCGGACGCTCACCCGTCGCAGGGCCGGAAGCGGCTGGGTCTGGCCGTGGTGCGGTCTCTCCCAGGGGAAGACGGCCCATTCGTTGACGGTCCAGGCCCACCGATCGGGCTTCTGCGTGCAGCCCCGGTTGCGGAACAGCGCCGCCGACATGATCACGGCGCCGTCGTCGAGCCGGACGCGCAGCACGTCGGTGACGGCGGCGAAGGTCGCTCCGGCCGGCGATGTCGTCGACGAGGAGCACCGTCCCGGCCAGGCGTTCGGGAAACGTGTCCGTGAGCAGGACCTCGACGTCGCCGGTGGCCTGCTGCTACGCGGCGTCGCTCTTGTTGTGCCGGGCGGTGACGGCGTGGAAGGGCACTTTGAGGTAGTCGGCCATGAGGCGGGCCGGTTTGGTCCCGCCGGAGGCGATGCCGATCACACAGGTGACCTCCGGGTCGGTCCCGACGACGGACTCGGCGATCATCCGGGCCGCGTCGAAGCACTGAAAGTACGTCGGCGCGAACGGGACGTGCTGCGCGAAGACGGTCAGCTGGTCGGCGTACTGCTCAGCGCCGTGGCGCAGGAACGTCCCGGCCTGGTCTGGGCTCCCAGCAGGTGCGCTCTGCCGCGCGGGGCTTGGGCGGCACGGAGTGCTTGGCCGGGTCGGTTGCGGAGGCCCGGCCAAGCGGCAGGGTGAAGGTCCTCCCCTTCTGCGGCTGGGCGTAGTCCATCGGCACCGCCAAGGTGGCGCACCGGAGGTCGCCGCAGGCTGTCCAGGCGGGCCGCTGCTGGTAGAACGCCCGTAGCACGACGGGTCGGCCTACTCGGTCGCCTTCGGCGGGGGCTGGGCGCCCGGGGTGGTCGCGGCCTGGTCGGGGTGCTGGTCGCAGCCGGCGAGCGCGGCCACCGTCGCCGCGGCGACGGCCAGCGCGGCGAGCTGGCGCAGGCCGGGACGCTGCCCGGAACGGGCCTGCGGGAGTCGGGTGTTGTCGGTGCGGTGGGTGAATCGGCGCATGGCTGTGAGGTCGTTTCTGGTCGGGTGGTCGGTGTGGACCGACCATGGCGTACGTGTCCTGAGGATTCGATGAGGGCGGCCGCGCGGAGTGCGGCTCAGTTCTGCGGGGCAGCTTCGGCCGCGATCACGTCGTGGAGCAGTCGGGCGAGCCGGGTCTCGTTGAGCCGCTGCGCCGGGTCGCGGGCGAGCAGGGCGTCGATGACCGCGGCGAGGGGGTTCTGGAACGGGTGGTCCTGGATGCAGGCGTGGAGCAGCATGCCCAGGGCCCACAGGTCGGAGGCGGGCCCGGCTGCGCCGCCGTCGAACCGTTCCGGCGCCACGTTCGTTGGCTCGATGCCGAGTTCGGGAGGGGTGCTGAGGGTGGCGAGGTCGAAGCCGGTGAGTACGGCGGTACCGTCCGGGCGGATCAGGACGTTGCCCGGTCCGACGTCCCGGTGCAGGACGCCGGCCGCGTGCGAGGCCCGCAGGGCCGCGAGCACGTCGAGGCCGACGTGGGCGGCGGCCGCGGGGGAGAGCGGGCAGTGCTCGACGACGTCCCGGAGGGATTCCCCGACGATCAGGTCCATCACCAGCCACGGGTGCGGCCGGTGGTTCAGGACTTCGCGGACGGTGGCGAGGTTGGCGTGCTCGATGCGGGCCAGGCCGCGTGCTTCGCGGAGCAGCCGTTGGCGTGCCAGATCGGTGGGGCCGGGGCCGGACGAAGTGGGGGAGCGCAGTTCCTTGAGGGCCACGCCGCGCTCCAGGGCCAGGTCGTGGGCCTTCCACACCGTCCCAGCGGCGTTGAGCCGTTTCAGGAGCGTGAACCGTCCGGCCACGAGATCCCCGACGGCGTTTGCGTTGTCCTCGGTCATGAACCTGTCCCTGCCGTGCCCTGCGATCCCCGTGGACGGGGATCGCAGGGCACCCCACGTGTCGACTTCCTGGGGAAGCGTGCCCGAGGCGACCTGAGGATTCGATGAGGGACGGCGGTGCTCGGCGGCTCGGGCTACTTCTGCACGGGCAGGCGCAGGACGAAGCGGGCGCCGCCGCGGGCGCCGGTGGAGACGGTGAGCGCGCCGCCGTGGGCGTGGGCGACCCAGGCGGCGATGGACAGGCCGAGGCCGGTCGAGCCGGCGCCGCTGTGGAAGCGCTCGAACAGGGAGCGTGCCTGCTCGGGCGGGATGCCGGGTCCGGCGTCGTCGACGGCGACGCTGCCGTCCGCCGTTACGGTGAGCTGGACGTCGGCCGGTTCGCCCGGGGCGTGGCCGTGTGCGAGGGCGTTGCCGAGCAGGTTGGCGACGGCGCGGCGCGCCAGCCCGGCGTCGGCGAGGATGACCACGGGGGCGGCCGCCACGGTCACCCGGTGTCCGTCGGCCGGGGTGTCGGCCACGACCGTTTCGACGAGCTGGTCGAGGCGCAGCGGCTCCACGTCGAGCGGGACGGCGCCGGCCGCCAGGCGGGCGCGGGTGAGCAGGTCGTCGACCAGCTCGCCCATCCGGTTGGACTGGCGCAGCGTACGGCGCAGCACCTCGTCGCGGTCCGCCTCGCCGCGCAGCCCGGTCTCGGCGAGCAGCCGCAGGGAGGTGACGGGCGTACGCAGGTCGTGGGCGGCGTCGGCGAAGAACGCCTCCTGCTGCTCGATCGCGGTCAGCGCCGGGCGGACGGCCCGCCCGGCGAGCCAGCGGCCGGCCACGGCGGAGGCGGCGATGAGTGCCGCGCACACGCCGGTGAGCAGCAGGGTGAACCGGCGGTGGCCGTCGACGTTGCCGGAGACGTCGGAGGCGGTGACCAGAACGCCGTCCGGGCTCTGCGGGGTCGTTCCGAAGAACGGCTGGGCGTACAGCCGCAGTGGGTGGCCGTTGGACGCGTGGGCGGTGGCGTGGGTGGGCTGTCCGGACTGGCCGGCCTCGGCGGCGACCGACCGCACGGCGGCGTCCGGCATGGCCAGGCAGGGCCGGTGCGGGACGGCGGTGACGGTCAGCTGGTCCCAGCCGCCGGTGAGCAGGGTCACCGGCGGGCAGTCGTACGCCCCTTCCTTGGGGTCGGGGTACTGGAGCGCGCCCTGGTCGTCGTTGCTGAGGCCGAGCACCGCCTCGTTGCCCCACAGGGCCAGGTCGGTGTCGGTCTGCGACCGCCACGAGTCGTCGTCGGCGCGGACGGCGAGGACGGTCATGCCGATCAGGCCGATCGCGCTGACCAGGGCGAACAGGACGGCGGTCCGGCGGCGCAGCCGGGCGAGCCGGCCGGCCGGGGTCGGCGGTCTCACCCTTGCGGCTCCGGGTTCTGCGCCTCCAGCCGGTAGCCGACGCCGCGCACGGTGTGGATCAGGGGCGGGTCGCCGAGCTTGCGGCGCAGCTGGGAGACCAGGACCTCGACCACGTTCGAGTTGGGCTCGGTCAGCTCGTCCCAGCAGCGCTCGACGAGCTCGGTGCGGCGTACGGCCTCGCCGGGCCGGGCGGCGAGTGTCTCCAGGACGGCGAACTCCTTGACGGTCAGGGAGAGCAGGACGCCGTCGCGGTGCACGGTCCTTCGTGCAGTGTCGATCTCCAGGTCCGCGCAGCGCAGGGCCGGCGGACGGGTGGCGGTGGAGCGCCGGCCCAGGCTGCGGATCCGGGCCACCAGCTCCGGCACCGCGAAGGGTTTGACCAGGTAGTCGTCCCCGCCGGTGTCGAAGCCCTCGACCCGGTCGGCGACGCTGTCCCGGGCGGTGAGGAAGAGCACCGGGACCGTTCGGCCCTCGCGCCGCATCCGTCGCACGTACTGCGCGGAGTCGCCGGAGGGCAGCGTCCGGTCGAACACGGCGCAGTCGTAGTCGGTGACGAACAGTGCCTCGTCGGCGGCCGGGAGGTCCGCGGCGACGTCGACGGCCAGGCCGGCTCCGCGCAGGGCTGCGGCGACGGCGAACCGCAGGTCGTCGTCGTCCTCGACCAGGAGTATTCGCATGCCGGGCAGGATAGCCCGGACCTGCGGCGACGCAGGTCGGGAGGGCCCGGTCACCGCTGCGCATCGCGCAGGCAACATGGGGATTGCGGAGGACGGTGTCCTTCGAACCGGCCGGTCCGGTTCAGGAGTTGCGGGCGGTGGGGGACGCGGCGCGATCGTCGGGGCGGCGGCACGTCGCGGGGTCCGGGGCGGGGGCGGCCTCGCAGAGGTAGCTCCGGTCGGCGCGGTTGTTGCTGAGGTACCGGCCGGAGCACTGGTCGGGACCGTACTTGGCGCAGTAGGCAAGTGCCTCGTAACCGCTCGCGAACTCGCCGGGAGCACGCACGATCCAGTACCCCGAGGGCAGCGACGCCCAGTTGTCGCTGTCGACGAGGGTGGCGCCGGGCACCTGCTGCTGGAGGGCGGCGAGTTCCTGGTCCCGCTCGTCGGAGTCGGTCGTGTGCGGGATCTCGGACAGTTGGGCGATCCAGTCGCCGGAGCCGGGGCTCGCAGGTCCGGAGCCGGGGCTCGTAGGTCCGGAGCCGGGGCTCGTAGGTCCGGAGCCGGGGCTCGTAGGTCCGGAGCCGGGGGAAGGGGCGGTACCAGCGGGGCCGTGCCCCAGGCTCGGCAGGGCGAACGCGGCAGTCGCGGCGACGGCGGCGCCCGCGACGCCGGCGAGCACGATGGGCAGGCGGCGGCGTCCACGACGGGGCGCGGGTTCGGAGGCTGTGAGCGGATGTTCGGTGGCGGGGTCCTCGCTCGGTATCGCCACGAGTGTCGGCGTCTCGACGAACGTCGGCGGACGCGCGATCACGATCGTGTTGGCCTCGCTCCCGGCCACGTTCGCCTCGCTGCAGGCCACGGCTTCGAGCAGCACGGCCAGCCGGGGCGCGTCCGGACGGTCCGCGGGCTCCTGGGCGAGCAGGGCTTCGAGTACCGGCGCGAGCGGGCCGGCCTGCGACGGTGATGGGGGCGGCTGTTCGCAGACGGCGAGCAGGGTCGGCCAAACCGAGTCGCGCTGCACCGGGTTGCCGCCCTCGACGCAGACGTAGAGGAGCATGCCCAGCGACCACAGGTCGGAGGCGGGGCCGACCAGATCGCCGCGGATCCGCTCCGGTGCCATGTACTCCGGTGAGCCGACGATGTCGCCGGCCATGGTGAGGGTCTGTGAACCCTGGATGGTCGCGATGCCGAAGTCGGTCAGCACGGCGGAGCCGTCCGGGCGGATCAGGACGTTTCCCGGCTTCACGTCCCGGTGCAGGATGCCGGCCGCGTGGGAGGCCCGCAGGGCGCCGAGCACGTCCAGGCCGATGCGGGCGGCCTGGACGGGGGTGAGCGGGCCGTTCCGAAGGATCTCGTGGAGGGAGTGGCCGACGATCAGTTCCATGACCAGCCAGGGGTGGGGCTGCTGGTCGAGGACCTCGTGGACGGCGACCACGTTCGGGTCGTCGACCCTGGCGAGGGCCCGCGCCTCCCGCAGGACCCGTTCCCTCGTGTGGAGCGACCGGCCCGGATCCTCGGTGGCGGGGGAGCGCATCTCCTTGAGCGCGACCTCGCGTTCGAGGAGCAGGTCGCGGGCCCGCCACACCGTACCCATGCCGCCGGCGCCCAGCCGCGCCAGGAGTTCGAACCGTTCGGCAACGACGTCGCCGACCGAGTGTTCCCGCATCCGGGTCATGAAACCGATTCCTTGCGCCGCGCACCTCCGGCCCCGTCCCGAAGAACCGGCGGTACACGGTCCGTGTTCGCTGTCTGCTGTTCGGGGACCTCGGGAAGCTTGCCCCGGGGAACCTGAGGAATTGATGAGGCGCCTTCGGCCGTGACGTCAGGAGCGCTTCTGGGCGGGGACGCGCAGGAGGAAGCGGGTCCTGCTGCGGGCGCTGGGGGCGACGGTGAGCGAACCGCCGTGCGCGGGGGCCACCCAGGCGGCGATCCAGGTCGATGTGGAACGGACGGTGCGTAGCTGCGCGTCGCCGCCAGGGTCTAAAGGCAGGATGGTCGGCGGGTGCAGAGTCCGTCGCCAGTGGTTCCACACTGGCGATCGGGTACCACGGCGACCCGCTTGGCCGCCTCAGGACGTGGCGGCGACCAGGTCGAGGGCGATTCGTTCGGCGCCGTTCACCTCACGGGCCGGTGCCGCGACCGCTCGGGCCGACGCTCCGGTGGAGCCCTTCAGGACCTCGGCCAGAGTACGGGCGACGGCGTGCTTCTCGGCTTCGGCCACCACCACGGTCGGGCAGGCGGCGGCCCGCAGGTGGACGCGTTGGTCGTCGAGGTCGCGGACACCGGGCACGGCGACGGCCGGCACGCGGGAGCGGACCAGTTCCTGCACGGTGTTGTACCCGGCGTGGGTGATCGCGGCGTCGGCGTGCCGGTAGACGTCGTAGGCGGGCCCCAGATACGGGCGGACCCGCACCGGCCCGGGTATGCCGGGCGGCACGAGGACGGCCCCGTCGAAGTGCGGGCCGGTGAGCACCAGGACGTCGACGGCGGCGCAGCCATGTCGGCGTGCGTACTCCCGTACGCCGTGCAGCGCGGCCGTCAGGAAGCCGGGTGCGTCGTCGTGGCCACCGCCTCCGGCGACCACAGCGATCCGCAGGGCGCCGGTGTTGTCGGGCCAGGGCGAACAGTCGTCGAGTAGCGGGCGGACGACGTGGGGCACCCCAGCACACGCACCCCGTGGACGGTCTCCTCCCGCTCCGGCTCGCCCACCAGGTAGATCGTGCCGATGGCGGGCGCGTGGTGGGCCACCCGTGCGGGCGGCTCGGGGCGGTTGCGCCGGAAGCGGTGCACCAGGAACTGGGGCAGCCCAACCGGGCGGCGTGGTCGTACAGCTCCCGCTGCACCGTCACGTCGTGCAGCACCACGTCGTCGGGCCGCAACACCCGGGCGACCATGACCTCGGCGAGGCCGTGGCCCACTGCGGGACCGGTGCCGTGCAGGGGCTCGCCGATCAGGCTGTCGGCATCGGTGGGCAGGACGGTCTGGGCGAAGCCGTAGTCGTCGATCAGCCGCTGGGCCCGCTCGGTCAGCAGCAGGGAGTCCCAGCCCAGCGTGCGCAGTTCGCTGTGCACGGCGATCTGCCGGGAGACATGGCCCAGCCCTCGGCCCCAGGTGAAGGAGACCACGCGGCCGTTCACAGAGTTTCCCCGGCAGCGAGCGGAATCGGCGCGGGCACCGGCATGGCGGCGGGCAGGTTCAGCTCCGAGTCGCGTCCTCGGTGAGCCCTCCCGGCGGTGTGGCCGGGAGGTGTGACACTCGGCAGGACGAGATCGAGAGCCTGCAGCGCCGTGCCCCAGTGGTTGGACGTGCCCAGGGTCAGGGAGGCGCCTTGGCAGGCGGTCGTGACGATCAGCGCCGGTCGGGCGGCGACCGTGTGGACGGGGACGTCGTCCAGGCCCTCCACCGAGCTGGTGCGGGTGGGCACCGGCCCGTCGAGGGCGACGGCGCGGCTGGTGCCGCTGCCGTTTTCGTCTCGTTCCGGAGCCGCGACCACCACCTGGAGACCCGCTCTCCGGAGGTGGGCCGCCAGGTGTCGCAGCCCCTCTTCGGCCACCCCGTCGTCGTTGGTGACCAGCACGTGTGTTGTCGCCGACATGTGGAACGCTCCTTCCCCGGGCGCAGGCGCTCGGGCGTCGGCCCGTAGTGATGCGATGTCAGCCGCCGATCATGGACATGCTGCGGTCGGGCCGGACGAAGTCGGGGTGGTTGATCTTGTGCCCGGGCCACTTGTGCCACAGCGCCTCACGGATCAGCCCTTCCAGTTCGGCGTCGTCGGCACCCGAGCGGAGCGCGGCGCGCAGGTCGGTCTCCTCCAGCGCGAACAGGCAGACGCGGAAGGCTCCTTCCGCCGTCGTCCGCATGCGGTTGCAGCTGTCGCAGAAGGGCTTCGTCACCGACGGGATGAAGCCCAGGACTCCGGGCGCGCCGTCGGCGAAGCGGTAGGAGGTGGCTGGCTGCGGCGTGTCCTGGGCGACGGGGGTCAGGCCGTAGACCGCGGAGACGGCCGCCAGCGTCTCCGCGGCCGGGACGACCTTCTCCCGTTCCCAGGTCCGCTCGGCGTCCAGCGGCATGTACTCGATGAAGCGCACGTCGTAGCCGCCTTCTCGGGCCAGGCGGGCGAAGTCGACGGCCTCGTCCTCGTTGGTGCCGCGAATGACCACACAGTTGATCTTGACTGGGTCGAAACCCGCGTCCCGGGCCGCCTCCAGCCCCGCGGCCACCTTGTCGAAGGCGTCCCGGCGGGTCATCTCGGCGTACCGGTGCCTCAGCGGGGAGTCGCAGGACACCGTGATGCGGCGCAGCCCCGCCTCCCGCAGGGGCCGGGCCAGACGGTCCAGCAGCAGCCCGTTGGTGGTGACGGAGACGTCCGCCCCCTCCAGTGCGCACACGCGTGCCACGATCTCGGGCAGTTCCCGACGGACGGTCGGCTCGCCTCCCGTGATCTTGAAGTCGCGCACCCCGAGGGAGTGGAAGAGGCGGGCGAGCCGGTCGATCTCGTCGACGGTGAGGAGTTCCTCCTTCTCCAGCCAGGGCAGCCCTTCGGCCGGCATGCAGTGGGTGCAGCGCAGATTGCACCTGTCGATCACGGAGATGCGAAGGTCGCCGCCGACCCGGCCGAACGTGTCGACGAGCGGCCCCTGGACGGGGGCGGGGCCCGGATTGCGCCAGTCAACCTTGGTCTTGGCCGTATCAGTTGATCCTTCGTGGGGTGAGGCTGGTGCGCGCCGGGAGCAGTTCCTCGAAGCGCGCCAGCACCTGGTCGGGGTTCATGTCCGAGGTGTCGAGGTGATGAACCGGGATCCGCGCGGCGAGCTCCTCGGCCACGTCCTCGAAGCACTGGGCCACCAGTGACACGTAGGAGCTGGTGAACGAGCGCTCCAGGACGCGGTTGCGGCGGCGGAGCCGGCGCATCAGCACGTCGGTACGGGCGGTCAGATGCACTACCGCCTCGGGTGGCGGCAGCGCGGAGGTGATCAGGTGGTGGTAGCGGTAGTACGTCTCGTACTGCTGGGCGCTCAGGGCGCCGCTCAGCCGGAGCGCCTTGGCGTAGGCCAGTGAGCTGTGCACGTCCTGGTCCATGACGCCCGTGTCGTTGGTGCGCAGGTTCTGCAGGACGCGCAGCAGCAGGGTTTCCATCTGGCAGAAGAATCCCGAGGCGTCGTCGCCGCGCAGATAGCGGGTCAGGGGCGATGGCGACGGCGCGGATCGCGGCCGCCGCGAACCGGCGGGCCCGATGGGGCCGGGTTCCTGGTCCACGAAGGTAGGGAGGAACGGTACGCCTGACAAGGGGCCAGGACGCATCAACTCCACTTGCCGGACACATCCGTGGAGGAATCGTGGAGTCACCTCCGGGGGCAGGCCGCCGCCCGGGTCAGGAGCTGACGCCGACCGCGTGCCGGAAGCTCGCCGGGTCGGTGACCAGGTCCAGCATGGCCCGCGCGACGTCGGCGCGGGGGACGGTGGAGCCGGCCGGTCCGGATTCGACGGCGTGCCGGTAGTGGCCCCGGCCGGGCCGGTTGGTCAGCCGCGGGGGCCGGACGGCCGTCCAGTCCAGGTCGCTCTCGCGCAGCACGCGCTCCATCGCCTCCAGATCCGTGTACACCTCCCGGAGGGCGGCCCAGAGCAGGGGGCCGAACACCTTCGCGGCGAGGAGGGGCTGCCCGGCCCCGGAGCGGTTGAGCGGTGCGGCGCTGACCACGAGGATGCGGCGCACCCCGACGGCCGTCATGGCGGTGGCCGCCGCGCGGGCGGAGGTCGAGGCGGGCTTGAGGGGGTCGGTGCGGCCGGCCTGGCCGATGCCGGAGAGGACGGCGTCGGCGCCCTCGATCACCGGCTCCAGCGACGCGGAGTCGAGGGCATCGGCCCTGACCACGGTCAGGCGGTCGTGGTGGACGGGCAGTCGGGCCGGGTCGCGGACCGCGGCCGTGACGTGGTGCCCGTCGGCGAGGGCGAGGGCGACCAGGTGGCGGCCGATGCCGCCGGTGGCGCCCAGAACGGTGAGTTTCATGACCCCTCCCAGGGGGTGGGTGAGTGCCCACTTCCTTCTTCTCCCGATGGTGGGTGAGTACTCACCCACCTGTCAAGGTAGGCTGGTGCCCATGACGAACGAGGGGACGCAGCGGGGAACCGAGCCGCTGACCGGGGGCGCGCTGACCCGGGCACGGGTGCTGGACGCCGCAGCCCGGCTGATCGGCACGGTGGGGCTGGTCCGGGCCACCACCAAGGAGATCGCCCGGGAGGCCGGCTGCTCGGAGGCGGCGCTGTACAAGCACTTCCGGGACAAGGAGGAGATCTTCGTCCGCGTGCTGCGCGAACGCGCCCCGCGCCTGGCCGCCGCCGTCGCCGAACTGCCCGACCGGGCCGGGGCGGGCACGGTGCGCGAGCACCTGGAGGCGGTGGTCGAGGTCGCCGTGCCGTTCTACCGGCAGTCGTTCCCGATGGCCGGCGGGCTGCTCGCCAGCCCCGAGCTGCTCGCCGCGCACCGCCGCAAGCTCGACAACGCCGGTCCGCACCACGTCAGTTCACGCCTGGCCGACTACCTGCGCGCCGAACAGCGGCTGGGGCGGGTCTCGGCCGCCGTCGACCCGGACGCCGCCGCGATGCTGCTGATCGGCGCCTGCTTCCACCGTGCCTTCCTGGAGGTCTTCTACGCCGGTGAGGGCCCCGCCGAGGCCCTGCGGCCCGTCGCCCTGGCGGACTTCGCGAGCGCGACCGTCCGGGCCCTGCTCGGCGGCATCGAGGCGGCGGAGGCCTGAGCCCGCGAGGCGGTCCGAGTGGTCAGTGCCCCGGGGCGAGGTAGCAGCGGCCCGGTATCTGTTCGAAGATCAGGTTGGTCCGGGTCTGGGCGACCGCCGGGTGGGTGGTGAGGTGGTCGACCACGAAGTCGCGCAGCGCCTCGGGGCTCGCGACGCCGACGTGGAGCAGGTAGTCGTCGGAGCCGGCCATGTGGAAGACCGCCAGGACGCCGGGCAGATCGGGGGCGGTGCCGCGGAAGCTCTCGTTCTGCTCGCGGGTGTGGGCGCGTAGCCGCACCGAGATCATCGCCTGGAGCGGCAGCCCGATCGCGGTGGGGTCGAGTTCGGCGCGGAAGGCGCGGATGATGCCGCGCTCCTGGAGCGCGCGGACGCGGGCCAGACAGGTGGACGGGGCGATGCCGACGGCGGCCGCCAGGGCGTTGTTCGGGAGGCGGGCGTTGTCGGCCAGGGCGCGGATGATCGCCCGGTCCACGTCGTCGAGGGGCGCTCGCCGGGCCTGCGGATTGTTCGGCATGCCTGCCAGGATTCCAGCCCGTTCCGCAGATTCGCAAACCTGATCGGGGTTGGGTCGAATGTTCTTCGGAGGAGCTTCCCCACGGGCCTGGAAAGTTCCATCCTTGCCGCTGGCGACGAACGTCCGTCGCCGTCCGCAGCAACCCCCGGAGTGCCCCGCCCATGAGCCCGACCGCGTCCGCCGCCCTCGCGCCGACCGCAGCCCCGACGGCAGCCCCGACCACCGTCGACCCCGGCCCGGAGCTGGACGGCCGCGACTTCGCGCTCCCCGCGGGCGGCCTGGACGACGCGCAGCGGCTGCGCGCGCTCGACACCGTGGACGAGTACCTGACGCGCAAGCGCAAGCACCTGGTCGGCTACCAGGCCACCCAGGACATGCAGGGCACCGCGCTGGACCTGGCCCGGTTCATGCCGAACAACATCAACAACCTCGGCGACCCGTTCCAGAGCGGCGGCTACAAGCCCAACACCAAGGTGGTCGAGCGGGCCGTCCTCGACTACTACGCCAAGCTCTGGCACGCCGAGCGCCCGCACGACCCGGCCGACCCGGAGTCCTACTGGGGCTACATGCTGTCCATGGGCTCGACCGAGGGCAACATGTACGCCCTCTGGAACGCCCGCGACTACCTGAGCGGCAAGGCGCTGATCCAGCCGCCGGCAGCCCCCTTCGACGCCGTGCGCTACGTCAAGGCCGACCCCGACCGACGGAACCCGAACGCCCACCACCCGGTGGCCTTCTACTCCGAGGACACCCACTACTCCTTCGCCAAGGCCGTCGCCGTCCTGGGCGTGGAGACCTTCCACGCCGTCGGCCTGGAGAAGTACGCCGACGAGTGCCCGCTGACCGACCCGGTCACCGGCCTGCGCAGCTGGCCCACCGAGGTCCCGTCCCGCCCGGGCCCGTCCGGGCTGCCCTGGGACGGCCCCGGGGAGATAGACGTCGACGCCCTCGCCGCGCTGGTCGAGTTCTTCGCCGCCAAGGGCCACCCGATCTTCGTCAACCTCAACCTCGGCAGCACCTTCAAGGGCGCCCACGACAACGTCCGCGAGGTCTGCGAGCGGCTGCTGCCGATCTTCGAGCGGTACGGCCTGGTCCGGCGCGAGGTGGTCTACGGCACCGACCCGAAGACAGGGGAACCGCTGGTCGACCTGCGCCGCGGCTTCTGGATCCATGTGGACGGCGCGCTCGGCGCCGGCTACGCGCCGTTCCTGCGGCTGGCCGCGGAGGAGCCGGCGAAGTACGGCTGGACCCCGGAGGTGGAGCTGCCCGAGTTCGACTTCGGCCTGCGGCTGCCCACCGCCGAGCACGGCGAGGTCGACCTGGTCTCCTCGATCGCGATGAGCGGGCACAAGTGGGCCGGCGCGCCGTGGCCGTGCGGCATCTACATGACCAAGGTGAAGTACCAGATCTCGCCGCCGTCCCAGCCGGACTACATCGGCGCGCCGGACACCACCTTCGCCGGCTCCCGCAACGGCTTCTCGCCGCTGATCCTCTGGGACCACCTGTCCCGCTACTCGTACCAGGACCAGGTGGACCGGATCCGCGAGGCCCAGGAGCTGGCCGCCTACCTGGAGCGGCGTCTGGTCGCCATGGAGCGGGAGCTCGGCGTCGAGCTCTGGCCGGCCCGCACCCCGGGCGCCGTCACCGTGCGGTTCCGCAAGCCGAGCCCCGAGCTGGTGGCCAAGTGGTCGCTGTCCTCGCAGGACGTGCTGATGGTTCCGGGCGACGAGGCCACCCGGCGCAGCTACGTGCACGTCTTCGTGATGCCCTCGGTCGACCGGGCCAAGCTCGACGCCCTGCTGGCCGAACTCGCCGAGGACCCGGCGATCCTGGGGCGGTAGGCGGCTGTCGGAGCCCCCGGGCCGGCTGAAGCCCCCCGGCCGGTGGCGGTTTCTAGGGGTCGTTGCAACACGTGGTCGGTTTGATCAGGCCGCGATGAGTTTATGCAGGCGCTCGGCTGGGGTTTCCCAGCCGAGC